>NZ_JBEZFD010000002.1:0-144300 GCF_040649235.1 Spirillospora sp. NPDC049024 | reverse complement strand
GCCGTCTTCTCGCCACCTGCGGTCTGCGCGGCGCCTTCGGTTCGGGCCGTCATGCGGGGTCCCGGAAGAGGACCGCCCGGGCCGTCAGCAGCAGGATCCGCAGATCGCCGGTGAACGACCAGTGGTCGATGTAGTGGTTGTCGAGCCTCGCCCGCAGCTCGATGGACGTGTCGCCCCGGAACCCGTGGATCTGGGCCCAGCCCGTCATCCCGGCCGGGACGCGGTGCCGCAGCATGTAGCCGGGGCAGGTGCGGGAGAACTGCTCCACGAAGTGCGGCCGCTCCGGGCGCGGCCCCACGAGGCTCATCTCGCCGCGGAGGACGTTCCACAGCTGCGGCAGCTCGTCCAGCGACGTGTCGCGCAGGAACCGGCCGACGCGTCCCACCCGCTCGTCGTCCTTGACGGTCCAGCGGGTGTCGGCCTCCTTCTCGTCCGCGGGCTTCAGCGTCCGGAACTTCAGCAGGACGAACTCCTCGCCGCCGAGCCCGATCCGCCGCTGCCGGAACAGCACCCCGGGGCCGCCCTCGATCCGGACGGCGACCGCGCACGCCGCGAGCACCGGCAGCGCGAGCACCAGGACGAGGGACGCCACGACGACGTCCAGCATCCGCTTGGCGCAGCGGGCGAACGGGGTGCGCAGGCCCCACTCGACCCGCGCGCACGGCAGCCCGGCGAGGTACTCGCGCCGCGCCGGCACCACCGGGACGACGTCCGACGGCGGCTGGACGAGCAGCGTCTCGCACGGCAGGGCGAACGACATGCGCAGGACCGCGTCCAGCCGGTCGGGCGGCACGTCCTCGGCGACGACGACCAGCGTCTCGACGCCGTGCTCCTCGACGAGCGACGGGAGGTCGGTGTCCGCCCCGAGGACGGGCACCGCGCCCGGAGGGCCGCCCGGAGTGTCGTCCGGCTCTCCCGCGGACACCTGCCCCGCCACCGCGAGCCCGAGGTCACCGCGTTCGCGCAGGACGTCGAGCACGTGGGCGGCGGTTCCGCCCGTCCCGACGACCAGGGCCGGACGGGCCCTGGAGCGGCGGCCCCGGTAGCCGCGGACCGCCGAGTTGAGGAATCCCCGCGCGCCGAGTTGGACCGTTCCGCACAGGGCCGCCGTCCACAGCCAGGCCGGGCCGTCCGAGCGCAGCAGCGCGGCGATCCCGCAGACGAGCAGCGTCCGGAACAGGAGCGGGGGCGCGTCGGTGAGCAGGGACGGCGCGCGGCGCGCCCGGTACAGCCCGCCCGCGCCGTTGAGCACGACGACCGCCGCGGCGGCCAGGCCCGGCAGGGGGCCTCCCCCGGTGAGGAACACGGCGGCGGCCATCGTCCAGCCGTCCAGCACGGCGAGGCACACCGGGCACAGCCAGGCCGGCAGCCGCGTCCCGCGCGCGGCGACCGGGCGGGCGCCCGCCGAAACGGGTTCCGGAGGGGCCGCGCCGGAGTCGACGGAGAAACTCAGCCCCTGGGCTCTCATCGCGGTCCCCTTCATGGACAAGACACCTTGCGGGGCCGTCGCAGGCGGCCAGTGATCAGCATCGCACCTGGTCAGAGCACAAATCGCCGCTTTTAACCGGGGCCGCCGCAGTCTTGGAGAGAAGATCAACGGGCTTGACGGAGAAGATCGACTCGACCTCCGCGGGGGCGGTGGCCCGAGAAAGATCATGCGAAGTGGCCACCGGATGCGAACCTTCGCGGGACCATGGACGTCTACAAGTGAGTCGGACGCCGAAACCGGCCGTCCGCGCCCTTCTGGGGGCGGGACGGGAATAAACGGCCGTTCCGGGATCTTGTTGCCGTCCCGCATCGCGCGGGATCCGGCGGGCTGTTGAGGGAGAACGGTGCGAGGTAAGGCGTTGGTGGTGGCGCTCGTCCTGGGCCTGGCGACCGCGTGCGGCGGGAGCAGCGGCGGTGGCGGCGAGGGCGGCGGCGGAACGACCACGAAGGGCGACGACGGCGCGCCCCAGGTGACGATCACTCCGGCGGACGGCAGCGGCAAGGCCCGCCCCGACCAGGGCGTGACGGTGACCGCGGCGGGCGGCAAGCTCGGCGACGTCTCCGTGAAGCTGAAGGGGGCCGACGTCCCCGGCGCCCTCTCCGCCGACAAGACCAAGTGGCGCTCCACGTGGACCTTGCAGCCGGGCGCCAGCTACCAGGTCTCGGCGACGGCGACGTCCGACAAGGGCAAGTCCACCACCGCGAAGAGCGTGTTCCGCACGACCCGCGCGACCGCCCAGACCCGCGTCAACAACATCGTGCCGAGCCAGAACGAGACGGTCGGCACCGGGATGCCGGTCTTCGTCCAGTTCAACAAGGCCGTCCCGGAGAAGGCGAAGCCCGCCATCGAGCGCGCCATCGAGATCTCCTCGACCACTCCCACCGAGGGCGCCTGGCGCTGGCTGAGCGCGGGCGAGTCCTTCAACGGCCTGCCCTCCGTCGTCTTCCGCCCGAAGCACCCGTGGAAGCCGCACCAGACCGTCACGGTCAAGGTCCACTACGCGGGCCTGAAGATCGGCGCCAACGTCTTCGGCGACCGCGACGCCACCCAGACCTTCAAGGTCGGCGACTCCCACGTCATCAACATCAGCGCCAAGACGCACCGCCTCGTCGTGAAGAAGAACGGCCGCGTCGTCCGCAACTGGGGCGTCAGCCTCGGCACCGGCGGCGACGTCCAGCGCGACGGCGTCGACCACCTGCTCACCACCAGCGGCGTCCACCTGACCATGGACCACGTCCGCCTGGAGCGCATGCGCCCGCCCGGCAAGAAGGAGGGCGACGACGGCTATTACGACGAGAAGGTGCCGTGGGCGACCCGCATCTCCAACAGCGGCGAGTACATCCACCAGAACATGGACGACCCGTCCTGCCTCGGTAACCGCAACTGCAGCCACGGCTGCGTCCGCTCCCCCGCGAACGACGCGCAGTGGTTCTTCCACTGGTCCTACCGTGGCGACCTCGTCACCATCACCGGCACCAAGCGCAGCCTCCAGTGGACGAACGGCTGGGGCTACTGGCAGCTTCCCTTCTCCCAGTGGGCCAGCGGCAGCGCCCTCGGCAAGCCCATCACCACGACCCAGGCCTGAGCACGTCCCACGCCTGACCTCCCGCGGCCACTACTCTTCGTGACCAACAGGTCGCGGGGGGGAGTGCCGGGGTGGCGGCGAAGATCATCCTTCACATCGGCGTGCAGAAGTCGGGCACGACGTTCCTGCAGCATGTGCTGCAAGCCAACGCCGAGGCGCTCGCCGGCGAGGGCGTCCGCTACCCCGTCAGCCTTGACTGGGCCCGGGGGCGGCGGACGGTCGCCAACCACGAATGGGCGAGCTACGGACTGCTGGGCACGGAGTTCCCCTGGGTGTCGCGGGACCGCGCGTCTGAGGAGACCTCCTCCTGGCAGACCCTGCTGGACGACGTGCGGTCGACGCCCGGCACGGTGCTGCTGTCGGCCGAGGCGCTCTCCGTCATCCGCACGCCCGCCATCCACCGCCTCCTGGACGCGCTCGCCGTCGACGACGTCGAGGTCGTGGTCACGGCCCGCGGCTTGGGCCGATCGCTGCCGTCTCTCTGGCAGCAGCACATCCGCAACGGCCGGACGGTGAGCTTCGAAACCTACCTCGCCCGCCTCGCCGCCCAGCGGGAGAATGGCCGGGACCACATCGAGACGGACCCGTCCGCCCATCTGTGGCGAGCGTTCGGCCTCGGCGGCCTCGCCCGTCGCTGGTCGGACGCGGGAGCCGCCCGCGTCCACATCGTCACCACACCCGGCAGGCCCCCGCGCCTCCTGTGGCAGCGTTTCGCGGAGGCGATCGGCCTCCCCGCCTTCGCCGAGTCCGCCGTCCTGCCCGTCGAGCAGGCCCACACCGGCCTGACCGCACCGGAGACGCAGGTGCTCTCGGCACTCAACGCGGCCATCCGGCAGACCGCCTGGAGCGGCCAGAACGCCGACTGGGTTCGGAAAAATCATCGGCCGCTTCCAGGCCCGCACCGAACGCGGCGGCAAGGTCGTCACCCCACTCGAATGGCGGACCCGCATCGCGCAGTGGGGCGAGGAAGACCTCGCCGCCCTCCAGGACTCGCCAGCGCAGATAGTCGGTGACCTGGACGAGCTGCGCTACGACCCGTCCTCGGAAACCACACGCCCGCCGACCCCCGAGGAAACCGCCCAGGCCGGCGCGGAAGCAGCGATCGCCCTGGCAGAGGCCGCCCTCCAGGAAACCCTGGTCCAACGCAACATCCGCCGCCTACGCCAACGCCTCACCACGTAGCCGCATCACCACGTGACCGGAAACAACCGCCTCTTCAGCACCGAATCGACGCGTTCCCCGGCGGCCTTGGCGTCCCCGCACGAAGAGAGAACCCGCCCCCGCTGGACGTCCTGGTAGACCCACGTCCCACCGACGGCCCGCGCCCGCACGACCACACCCACGTCTTCGGCGACCCCGCTGGCGTAAACCCAGAGCAGCGGCGTGGGGAACTCGCGTCCATACAACTTCACGCACCGCCACCCCCTCGCCCCGACCGCGAGCGCAAGCAGATCCAGATACCGGACGGCTTTCCGCCGCCCCCGCCACCGCCTCAGCACGAGACCCTCGCCCACACCCACTTGCCGGTCTCGCCCTCGGCCACCCCGCACGCCGCCGCCAGCGCCTGCACGAGCGGCAACCCCCATCCGCCCGTCCCGTCGTCGTACCCGTCATCGAGCGCCCGAGCGTCCGCCCCGAATTCGTCGGGCCCCATCACCGGCCGCATCACAGGCCGCTCCGCAGAAGAGTCCCAAACAGCCACCAGAACGCTCCCCGCCTCACGCGCGCACCTGACCCGGATCTCCCGCTCCCCCGCAACCCGCACGGCGTTGGTGACAAGCTCCGCGACGATCAACAGAACGCTGTCAGCGAGCCCCTCCAAGCCCCATTCCACAAGCCGCATCCCGACCACCGTCCGCACCATCCCCGGAACCGTCCGATCAGCCAGACAAGAAATGTCCACCTCGCCCGCATCCACGGCTTCTATCGCCATTTCACCGTCCCTCCCTTCGCGGCATTCCGCGGACAAGAGTGACCCCACCGCGTTAATTTCGGAAGGTTCGTGAAACAGATACAACAACGGAGGAGATCGAATGAGCCGCGCCGACTCACTGCGCCCCGACTTCTCGCTCTGGCATCTCATCGCCGTTGAGCTGCGCAGACAGCGCCAGATGCGGCGGATCTCCGGCGCCGCCCTGGGCGTCATACTCGACTGCGACCGATCAACTGTTGCACGTTATGAATCAGGGGACGTCCAACTCCCCACGGGACGCGCCAGGACCTTAGATCGAGAATGGGATCTTCAAGGCCTCTTCGAGAATCTGGTCAAACACGCCAAGAACGCCCGGGACCTCGACTGGTGGGAGACATTCAAGGAATACGAGCGCCGAGCGAACCTCATCAAGACTTACGAGCCCTCGCTTATCCCCGGGCTCCTCCAACGCGAGGCCTACGCACGCGCCATCTTCACGTCGAGCCGCCGGACGGACGCCGACGAGGCGGTGGCGGAGCGCCTGGCCCGTCAGGAAATCCTCACCCGCCAAGACCCGTGCAAGCTCATGGCCATCCTCGACACCGCTGCCGTGTTGCGCTCGTTCGGAGACGCGGACGTCATGCGCGATCAGCTCGGCCATCTCCTCGAAGCCTCAGAGTGGCCGAACGTCTACCTGCGAGTGACCTCTGAAAAGCTGATCGGCTACGGCGGCGTCGGAGGCGGATTCACCGTGATGCAGACCCCCACCGGCGACCTCGGATTCGCGACCGTCGGCTCCACGGGCCACATCTCACTCGATCCCATCGATATCCAAGAACAAGCGATACGGTATGACGAGATCGGCATGTCCGCGCTGACCGTCGAGGCATCCCGTGCCTTCATCGCCAAGACACTGGACTCACTCCCATGAACCTTCAGTGGCGCAAATCCACTCGCTCGGAAGATCACGGCAACTGCGTCGAGGTGGCCGCGCTCCCCCACGCGGTCGCCGTCCGCGACAGCAAAGCCCCCGAGAGCGGCCACCTCGCCCTCACCCCCGACGCCTTCGCCGACCTCCTCGCCCGCGCCAAGCGCAACGAGCCGGCTCTCTAACGCGGTGCCGCAGCCTGCCTTACGAGCACACCGGTCACTGCCATCAGGGCCGATGAAATGATCACATGGCACAAGTCCACCCCCAGCGACGAGGTCGGCGGCCGGTGCGTCGAGGTGGCCGCGCTCACCCACGCGATCGCCATACGCGACAGCAAAGCCCACCGAGAGCGGCCTCCTCGCCCTCACCCCTACGCCTTCACCGACCTGGCCATCCACGCCAAGCAAGGCAGTCTGATGCGCTGATCAACGCGACCGCCTAGAAACTGACACCCCGGGAGCCCGTTGAAGACCCGGCGGCCGGTGGAAACCGCTGACGGGACGCGCTCGTTCGGAGGACGTGGCACTCATCGCGTTCATGACGATTCCTGGCCTTGTGGTCGCGCTGGTCGCCTTCGCCATCCTCGACCGTGCGGGCCTGTGGGCGCATCGCAGGTTCCGCCTGCCTTGGAGGAGAGACGAGGTAGGCCGTCCGGTCTCGGCGATCGCGGTCGGTGAACTGGACGCCTTCTTCCATGGCACGCACCGGCATCAGCAGGAGCAGCGCCGCTCCTCCCTGATCCTGCGAGACGACGAGAACGACGGCGCGCCGCCGCGCAGCCGCGTCGATCTCGACGCCGGAACCGCCATCGTGCGGCGTCCGCCCGACTCCGCCGGAGCTTGATCATCCGGCTTTCGCCTCCGGGCCTCGGTCGTCGACCAACACCCCGCGTGTGACGTCCCAGAGTGCTGAGTTGTCTGACCTCCGCCCACGTCCCGGCGTGGGGTTCAGGGTGCTAAGCGGGTGCCGCGGCGCCAGATGGTGCGGGTGTCGAGGGTGTCGAAAATGGCGGTGGTGGATCGCCGAGGAGGCGGGGAGAAGGTCGGCGCGTGGGCCCTCGGCGATGTTCGGGCGGTCGGGCGCCACCCGCGCGAGCCGTTCTGCTGATCAAACGTCACGGAGCCCGATCAGCAGCCGACTTCGGATCGTCCCGGGACGGAAGCGCGAAGACCTCGTCGCCACGGAGACAGTCGCTTCTGGGGTCGGGCGACAAGGGGGCCGGTTCGTTGATCACAATCTGCGCGCGCCACCCGCCGACCGCCAGCCCGTCGGCGGCGTGGTCGAGAAGCCGGCTGTCGGCCAGGTCGCCGAGCAGCCCGGCATGCTCAAGGATGACGAACAGCGCGTCTGCGGCACCGGTCACCATGCTGGAGGCTTCGGCGGCGCTCGTGTCCGGATGGAGTTGGCGGTAGATGCGGCGCGCGA
Source organism: Spirillospora sp. NPDC049024 (assembly GCF_040649235.1). Classification (NCBI taxonomy): domain Bacteria; kingdom Bacillati; phylum Actinomycetota; class Actinomycetes; order Streptosporangiales; family Thermomonosporaceae; genus Spirillospora; species Spirillospora sp. NPDC049024. The sequence goes on along the minus strand of NZ_JBEZFD010000002.1, from coordinate 136,958 downwards.
CCGTCAGAAGACGGTCGGCGTCCGTCACGGTGAAGTCGCGTCGCAGCCGCACGGACAGGGCCATCCCGTCGGCAAGCGGATCGTCCCCCACCACGCTGTCATTGCCAGGCATGCGCACACGGTAGAGGAGATCACCAAGCTCAACGAGCCCGTCCGGGGCCCGCCTCGTACGGCCGCCGTTCCTCAGCGAGCGCGGCCGCCAGGAACGCGGTCTTCTCCACCGGCGCGTCCAACCTCGCACGCGTGCCGCAACCGCACCGTCTAGCCCCGGGGTGACAGTAATCAATCCTCCATCGACGCGCTTGTCGACAACCAGTTCGATATACTCTGGGCATGCGTTCGGTCACAGAGCGAGGTTTCGGTGAGGTGTCCACCCAGGAGCTGGTGGACGCCGCCGCCGCGATCGCCGCCGAACTGGCCCGACGCCCCGCCCCCGAATCACCTGCGGCGTGCATGCATCTCGCCGAGACGCTAGCGGCCGCCTCCGACGCCCACGAAAGCGCGCTGGCCGGGTTCATCGCCCGTGTCGACGCAGCAGGCGAGACACGCCGCTGGGGACTGCCGTCCACCCAGGCGTGGCTGCGGTCGCGGCTGGGCATGCGCGACTCGCGCGCCAAAGAGCGCCTCGCCCTGGCCCGCCAACTCCCCCGGCTCCCCACCGTGACCGCGCTGCTTGCCGCGGGCGAGTTGTCCTACGGGTACGCCTCCACCGTGGCCGACGCCGTCGTCCGCCTGGACGATGAGGACTGCGCCAAGGCCGAGACGCTGCTGCTGGACATGGTCGGGCAGGGGTTCTCTGCCGGGAAGGTCGCGGCGTTCGGGCGGCGCATCCGCGACGTGATCGCCGAACGCGACGGAGACGAGACGGCCCCCGAGGATGCGCAACGCGGGTATGAGCGGTCCTGGGTCACAAGCACCCGTTCCCTGGACGGCGGCCGCTACGTCAAAGGCTGGCTCAACCCTGAGGACGCCGCGATCTGGGACGGCGCCCTGGGTCCGCTGGCCAAGCCGGCCGGGTCCGACGACCGCCGCGACCTGCCCGAACGCACCGCAGCAGCGCTGAGCAGCGTGCTGTCGGGTGGGCACAAGGCCACCAAGGTCACCGTCATCTGCGATCTCGAAACCCTCACCGGCGGCCATGAGCCTGCCCGCCTCACGGATGGAACCCCCATCCCTGCGCCGCAGGCTCGCCGCATCGCCTTGTCAGCCGGAGTCTCACCCCTGCTGCTGGGGAACGGCCACGCGCCGCTGTACCTGGGCCACCGGGTGCGGTTCGCCACCGTTGCTCAGCGCCAAGTCCTGGAAACGCTGTACCCCACGTGCGCGGTACAAGGGTGCGAGGTGCCCGGGACGCTGTGCGAGGTCGACCACGTCAACGGATGGGCCCTGAGCGACAGCCCCACCGACATCGACAAACTCGCCCTGTGCTGCGGATGGCACAACCGCTACAAACACACCCATCCCCAACAAATCCACACCGCTCAAGACCCCGCCACCGGCCGCTACACCTACCGACTCCTCCCACCACCTGACACACCGGCAGCCGACCCACGAACGGCCGTCCCACCCGCCATCCTCAGCTGGGCCGCTTAAGCCCGCATGTCGGCGGGCGCGATGTCGTGCGCGAGCAGGTCGCCCATCTGATCCGGCTTTCGGAGCACCGAGTGTCATCTCGCGGATCGTCCCGAATGCCGCGCGGGGGCCAACGAAGGTTTGGATGGTCCGTTCAAGGTCCTCAAGGTCAAGGAGGGGAGATCGGTTTCCCTGAGGCACCAAACGGGGGCCGACTAGAGTTGGACGCCGAGGAGGTCATGGGTCTGCGCAACAGGTTCGACCGCATCGGTGCCGCGGCGCTACCCGTGGAGACGTCCCGGGCGCTACTCAAGGGACACGATGGAGAACATCTAATGGCGCCCCCCGCCGCCCTCCTCGCCCGCGCCAGACAAGACGAACTGCCGCGCTGACCCGCACGCCACGGCCCGCGTCAGGGTGAAGTAACTCGCCGCTCGGATCGTTCCCGTTGTCCGTCGAGGGTCCCGTGCCATCAACGGAAGAAACCGGACTCGCTCCGATGAACGTTATGTGACGCAAATCCACTCGGTCGGAAGATCACGGCAACTGCGTCGAGGTGGCCGCGGTCCTCCACGCGGTCGCCATCCGAGACAGCAGAACCCCCGATGCAGGCCGCCTCACCCTCACCCCCGATGCCTTCGCCGACTTCCTCGCCCGCGCCAAGCAGGACTCTCGCCCGTGCCAAGCAGGACTCTCTGCCGCGCTGACCTGAGCACCCTTGCAGCAGCGGACTCGGCGGCGGCGATTCGCACGGGGCAGCCGAACGCGGTGCGCCTTCAGCGGATGCGTGGAGCGTCCTGGGCGCCTTCGCTGTCCGTCGACCACGGTGACGTGGACATCGGCCCCGCCGGTCTTCCACACCAGACGCCCGCGATCAAGCCAGAGGTACTGAGCTATAGGCTGACCTCCGCAAACTTCGCCTATCAGGATGATCGGGGTGGCGGTACCGCAATGCCGACTCACGAGTGGACCATGGCCGATGAGGGATACGGCTCGCGTCCGCGCCCGAGGCGGAAGACCTTCCTGGTCCTGGCCGCGGGTCTGTCAGGGCTCCTGGGACTGCTCGCCGTGCTCTACCAAGTCGGTGCGCTGGACGGGAGCACCCCGTCCATTGGCCCGAAGAACTACAGCGCCCACGTCGAATGCCAGGTGAACACGGCCGGATCGCAGGGCACGGTAACGATCAGCGGCACGATCACAGGCGACGCGACGCGCTACTCGGTCACCGTCGAGGTCGTCGACGCGGCCTCTCACCAGCGGATCGGCCTCCAGACCTTCGAGGTTCGCGGCACGAACGCCTTCGAAGGGACCACTCCGGCGCAAGCTCCGATCGGACCCGCCGGCATCAAATGCAAGATCACCAAGGTCGCTTAACACGCCATCTCACTCACCGGCGCGGGCATCGTCGCCGCGATACTGATCGGTGACGCCCGGCAGTGTTCGCCCTGATCGTTGGCTGCCTGTTCGCCGTGCTGATCCCCCTGGGGATCGGGGCCCTCCTCAGCTCTCGGATCACCCTGACGGCGCAGGATCTCGTCGTCCAAGGGTTGTTCGGCCGGAAGCGTGAGCCACGCTCGCGCGTTGCGGAGGTGGTGCGCGCGAGCATCATCGCGCTTCGCGGAGGGGTCGGGAGAACCTGTTCGTGCGCGCGTCCGGCCCGAGGTCCTCCTGCACAGTCCGGCCGGACGCCCTCAGCGCGCCGCCGGTCGGCGACCTCTGGCTTCGCTCTCCGTGGGTTGCGACTCGCCGCTTTCGCAGTCTGGAAATCGAGGAGCGGGACCGGTTCAGCCAGCGTGCGACGAGGCGCCTGCGGGTGGTCGGCAGGCCCCGCCGCTCCGTGCCCCACTCGCGCGTTTCGGCCCCCGGTGGCCGGGGGCCGAAGACGGAATGGGCCCGTTGCGGCCAATGGCCTTTGGAGCGGCGTCCTATCGGAAGAGAGGAACCGACTCGGTTGTGAAGAAGTCCCCGTTCGGGTCGGCCGTCGTTGGGGCGGCGCGCAGGGCTCTGTCGGAGCGGCGCGCAGGCACCGCCCCAACAGTCATCACATCACCGTGTCACGCTGCCCTCACGCGGGAGGCGTGAAGTCGGCGAAGGGCGCGCAGTTACCGGGCCACGGCGGGTTGCCACCCAGGCCGGGAACCGGCCACACCGTGCACGTCGTCTGGCGTATGACGTCGTTGCCGGCTGCGTCAGTCCCACGAACGGTCACGTGGATCTGATTGGCCCCTCGGGAGATGACGGAGATTTCGCTGGCACCTCCTGCCGGGTAGCCGGGCAGGCCGGAGATGTTGTTCCAGGTGCCCAGGTAAGAATCATAGATCCGGGTCTGGCCGTTCCGGCCGATCGCTCCGATGTACTTTTCGCCGGCCTGGATCGTGCTGTCGAGGCCCAGGCCGCCCGGCCCGGTCGGACCGGTCGTTCCTGCGGGCCCGGTCGGTCCCGTCCCTCCCCCGGGCCCGGTCGGACCGGTCACTCCCGCGGGCCCGGTCGGTCCCGTCCCTCCCCCGGGCCCGGTCGGTCCTTCCGTGCCCGAGGGGCCGGTGGGTCCTGTCGGGCCGGGGGTGCCTTCGCCGGAAGGCCCGGTCGGACCCGTCTCACCCGCAGGGCCAGTCGGGCCCGTGTCACCCGCAGGCCCGATCGGACCGGTGGGGCCCGGCTCACCCCCACCAGGCCCGGTCGGACCCGTGGGACCAGTGGCGCCCGAACCCGGCCCAGTCGGACCTGTGGGCCCCGTGGCGCCGACCGCGCCGGACGGGCCGGACGGGCCGGACGGGCCGGTCGCACCGGTCGCACCGGACGGGCCGGTAGCGCCGGACGGGCCGGTAGCGCCGGACGGGCCGGTAGCGCCGGACGGGCCCGTCGGCCCGGTGGAGCCGGCTCCACCGGGGCCGGTCGGGCCCGTGGGGCCGGTGTCCCCTTTCTCCCCTCGCGGGCCAGTGGGGCCGGTCGGGCCCGTCGGGCACTTCGGCTTGCATCCGCCGTGGTCCTCACCGCACGACCCCGGATGGCAGCCGCCGTGGCCGCCGGGGGCACCGTCTCTCTGGAGTGCCGGCGCGGGCGCGGCTTGGGCTGCGGTGGCCAGTGCGGCCCCTGACATCACGGTGAGCCCGCCGGCGGTCGCCACCGCGACCAGCCAGGCACGCCCCTTCGGGGATGTTCGCCACTCTGGCCGTTTTCTGTAGTAGGCCAACTTCTTACCTCTTCTGCGAATTGTGCGGATTTGTTATCATCGACACCGCTCGAGCGGCAAGAAGCGCATGCCCACAAGGCATTCAAGTCAGCACATGGCCAACGAAATCATTCAACAACAAGGCGCGATAGAAGTTTAAGATTGGCCAGAAAAATCCGAATTACCCTTATGTGACCATAGGCCAGGGGTCAGCGCGTGCGGCGCCAGACGGCCCAGGCACCCGTGTAGGTCCAGCGGGACGTGACGAATCTGAAGTTCGCGGGTGCGGCCGGCCAGCTCTTCAGCGGGGACACCCTAGGGTTCCAGGGGACGACGGCGAGCGTGGCATCCGAGGGCAGGGTCGCCGGGTCGAAACGGTCCAGCGGTCTCAGATGCGTCCGCACCTGGAATGTCTGCGACACCCAGACGCGCCAGGGCATGCCGTTGTAGTCCAACGCCACCACGTCACGCGCGGTGAGTCCCGCCACGGCCAGGCTGGTGGCGGAGTCGAGCCTGTGGCCCCAGTACCGCGTACCCCGAACGGTGACCGCGGCGACGACCGCGATATTCAGGGCGACGACGAGAACGAGCGCCGCCGAGGCCACCCGGCGGTTCTTCAGCAGGATGAGAAACGCCGCCCCCGGGAACACCATGAACGTCGCCCATCCTGGCTTCAGAGCATCCCAGCTCCACGTCACCACGCTCATCTCAGGGAAGTCGAACACCCCGAAGAAGTCGGTGTACAAGCGCTGACCGGCGTGCTGCATCACCACGACAGCGCACAGCAGCGTCACCATGACCGTGACGGCGGCGGCGCGCTGGACGTCCCTGCGACGTCCGCACAACGCCACGGCGGCGCCCGCCAGGAACAGGACCGGTGCGAGGCAGGCCAGATAGCGGCCGTAGGCGAAGTTCGCGACCGTCCCCTCGTCCGGCACAGCGGCAGAGGACGCGAAGGCGATCCCCGCCGTCGCCGCCAAGACGACCAAAGCCGACACCCGCAGCGCCCGCCCCGCCCCCCGGCGCACCGCGACAAAGCCGGCGGCCGCAAGGCCCGCACCTGCCACTCCCCACGTGGACACGATGAGGTACCAGATCTTCCCCGCCGTGAGACCCAGGGCCCAGCCCCAGCCGTCCAGGCTGGTCAGCCGCTGGACGAGGAAGCCGTCCAGATGCATGGGACCACCGGGATAGATCTGCAACTGGAGCAGCTTGTTCAGCAGAGCGCCCGTGGCAACGCCCAGCGCCAGAACACCTGCCGCGACGACGACATCGCGCCTGGCCGCCCAGCGGCGCACGAACACGGCCACGAGCAGCCCCGCGTGCACCAGCACGATGACGTCACCGCGGACGTGAACACTGGCGGTGTAGGCGGCCAGCGCCGCGGCCGCCATGCCCTGCTCCATTCCGCCCCGCGACATCCAGGAATGGATGCAGAGGAGCCAGCCGAGCACGACCACCGGCAGGACCGCATCAGTCAGGGCGAACTGCCCGTAGTAGATGGCGGACGGCAGGAAACCGGTCGCCATCGCAACCGCATACGCCGAACCACGCGGCAACTCCAGCCGCCTCAACGCCACATAGGCGAGCACGAAGAGGAACGCACCGATCAGGGCATTGATGACCAGCACAAGCCGGTAGGCCGTCGCCGGGTCCTCGCTCACATGGAACGCCAGGCTGATCAGCAGCGGGTATCCGCCCTCATAGAAGGTGCGGCCCGACAGGTCGCCTCGATCACCGCCCGCCAGCAGGCGAGCGGCCCGGAGGTAACCGGTCTCGTCCGGAACGAGGACGGGCATCCGGTGCAACGGGATGAACACCAGCCGGACAACGAACTGCATCGTCCAACCGCCCGCGAACAGCACCGGCCACCAGGGACCGGCCCGGCGCCCGCCCTTGCGGATCGTCGACGCCGGTCCCCACCCGCGCTGGCGCGGTCTCACCGTTTCAAGCAAACCCATGCTGCCCGCCCGTCCCCCATCCAGGCGCCGAATTCTCCCGCCCGGCGCCACCCCCACCGCCCCTTGATGCCTCCGACGATTATCCGCAGCCGCCGATCATGAGGGCCTGAAGGAGCCCCCCTGATCACCGGACACGTACTGAAAACAGAAGATCCGCTGGACTCCGACCGCCACGACCGAGACGGCTTTGCCATCTCGCGACGGACGGTCCACATCGCCGGTGAATGTTTTGCATGCAGTCGCTCACAGCGAGGCTCACCATCGGGAGCGGCGCGAACGGTGATGGCCACTGGCCGCTCTCCGCACTCGCCGTGTCCGCGGCCCCTCCCCCTTCGCGACGCCACCACGGGTGCGGGGCGGGCCACCCGTTCCGGATGCGCCGGGGGCTCAGGTCACCGCCGGGGGGTGGTCGGCGATGGAGACCTTCAGCTGGGCAGAGTTGGTCAGCACGCTTCCGACCGGCGCCTGCGCCTTCGTGGCGTCGGTGACGACGCTGCGCCTGCCGAGGTACTCATAGGTCTTGTCGTCGAAGATGTACTCCTCGCGGACACCCCCACCGAGCGGGTTCAGCGTGACGGCGATGCCGGTCCTGCCTGCCGCGTCCACCGCGCGGCCGACGGTGGTGACGCCGTGGATGGCCGCCGCCGCCCGGAACAGCGCGGCCCGCTGCGCGCGGGGCATGTAGGCCTCGGTGAGCATGCTGCCGACGTTCTGCCACGCGTCGGCGTCGGCGCGAGGGCCGGTGCCCAGACCCATGTACAGGTGCTGGTACATCTTGGCCGGATCGGCCGGCAGGCGGCTCAGGTGGACGTAGTCGTTGCGCAGATTCTCGGCGCGGTCGTCGAAGTCGGCGGCCTTGGACATCGAGCTGCGTCCCACGGCCTGGCGGGCCTCGGCAGGGATGGGCCAACCCGGCCACGGCTTGGGCTCCAGCTGCCTTTCCCACAGGACGCCGTGTGTGGCGTCGCCGTCCACGGGCAGCCAGATCTTTCGTCTCTCCCGCCCCAGGTACCGGACCTGCCGACCGTCGGACTCACTCTCGACCGTGTCCATGGTCTGCGACTCGAAGACCAGGAACTGGCCGGGTCGGGGGTGCAGCTCCGGGGACTTGGCCGCGCGGTCGGCGGCCTGCTTGAGCACCTGCACCGACGCCACCGGCATCGTGTGGACGGCCGGCGGGGTGACCGGCTCCTCGCCTGTGTCGACCGCGATGACCCCGGCAGCGGCGGCGGCGACGCCCAGCCCCGCCGCCAGACCGATCCGCAGCCGCACGGCCCGGCGAGGGAGGCCGAGAGCACGCTGTCCGGTGGAACGCCCCGGGTTCGGGGTCGCGTCCCGCATGACGCTCAGCAGCCTGCGCTCCTCGGCCCGCACGTCGGTCAGGTCGAGCTCGGGGACATCCGAGCGGAACCGCTCAAGCTCGGTCATCTCATTCATGGACGGGTTCCTCACTGACGTAGATCACGGGATCGGTCGCACCGAGGTGCCTGCGCAGCCTGTGCTTGGCCCGGTTGATGCGCGACCGCACCGTCCCGACGCGCACGTTCAGCGCCTGCGCGGCCTCCGCGTAGCTGAGATCGCCCCAGGCGACCAGCAGCAGCGCGTCGCGGTGTCCTCTCGGCAGCGCGGCCAGCGCACTCGCCAGCGCCCTGCCGGAAGCCCCCGCACTGAGCCGCTCGTCACTGCGCTCCGTGAACGGCTCCATCACCGGGTCGGTGCCCATCCGCTCCAGGACGCGCAGCTGCCGGACCTCCGCCCGGACGTGCCGGCCCATCAGATTGGTGGCGATCCCGTACAACCAGGGCCGTGCGTTGGGGCGGGACAGGTCGTACCGTTCGCGCTGCCGGAACGCCGCCAGGAACGTCTCGGCCACCACGTCTTCGGCGGCGTCGGCGCCCAGCCGGCGGATCACGTACCGCTTGATGTCCGGTGCGTACCGGCGGAACACCTCGGCGAACGCCTCGGGCTCCCGGCGGGACCGCTCGACGACCGAGGCATCGTCGGCGTCCTCTTCACTCGCAGTGCTCATACACGGCCTCTCGGCTTCGGATCGGGACACCCGTTGTTGCCGAGCGGACCGCATCCGGTTCCCGCCCGCGTGCGGAGCCCCGTATGAGGGCGAGGACGCCGCAGTGTGATCAGCGCGTGGAGAGGCTGATCCCGACCGCGTGATGGACGCACCTGGCGCGGCGAACGGCGAACCCGCTCGCACCGAGCCGTCCGGGCTACCCCGCGGCTCCGGGAGGCCGTTGAAGCCTGACCTGGCGTTCGGTCTCGGTGAAGCCGAGCGAACGGTAGATCCGGATCGCCTCGGCTTCCGGATCGGCGACGATCACCAGCGTTTCGGCCCCTCTGCTCATGGCCTCCACTCCGGCGAAGTGGACGAGTGCGGAGGCCAGGCCGCGTCGGCGGAAGGCGGGATGGGTCTCGACGTGCTGGTAGCGGGCGAGCCCTTGACCGTCGAGGAAGACGCCGAGGCCCGCGCGCATCTCGCCGTCCACGAACGCGCCGAACCAGGTGGCGTCGCCCGCCTCGCACAGCCGCCGCTCCTCGGCGAGTTTCGCCGCCAGGAACGCCTTGTTCTCCGCCGACGCCTCCGACTCGTCGCACGCGTGCCGCAGCCGCGCCGCCTGATCCCAGTCGTCCGCGGTCAGCGTCCGCAGCTCGGCTCGCACCGGGCGTGCGGGGCGCAGGAGTGAGGAGGCGGTGAGGACCGCGTCGGTCTCGACAGTGATCCCGAGCCGCTCCCATCCTGCGCGCGGGACCGTCTCTCCCTCGGTCCCGTCAACACCGATCGCCAGATGGGCTGCCTCAGGGAACTCCGCGACGAACAGGCCGGGAGCATCCGGGAGCATGCGGGGGGAGACGAGCACGAAGTTGCCCCACCAGAAGTTCGGGTTGGCGGGCGTCCGGACCACCAGGTGGGACGGGTGATCGATGATGACGGAGCCGGCCAGCCGGCGAAGCAGTAGATCCGTGCGATAAGCGAGAGAGCGGACTTGCATCAGGCGAGCCTAAACCGACACCGGGGGACGCGCGTCTTTGCCGGTAGGCCCGGTGGTGGAGGGCCGGGGGCATTGCGATAGGGGGCCATGGTGAAGCAAGCCCGGGTGGACGGCGTCGCGGCGTCGACGGCGAGGGCGGCCATGTCCTTGTGGGCACGGCGCGGGAGAGAGCGGGCTCCGGGCGAGGACAAGAGCGGGAGGGCGAGGCGCGGAACGGCTTGGACGAGGGGCCGGATGCTCGCCGCGCTCGCGGCAGGGACCGCCGGGCTGCTGGCGTTCCATCGGGCGGTGCCCAACTCGATCGGCCGGCCGGGCAGCCTTCTGGAGACATTCCTGCCCTGGCTGGGGCTGGTGGCCGTGGTGCTGTTCGGCTTGGCGCTGCTGCGCCGTTCGGCCACCGCACTGGTGGCCCTGCTCTTGCCGACAGCGGCGTGGGCGTACCTTTTCGGCGGCCTGCTGCTGCCGGGGGCCGATCCCGGCTCTCGTGCCCTGGTCGTCGTCCAGCACAACGTCAGCGACGAGAACTCTGACCCGGCGGCCACGGGCCGCGCGCTGATCGCCGCGGCACCCGATCTCGTCGCATTGGAGGAACTGACGCCTTCGGCACTGCCCGTCTACGAGAAGACCTTCGCCTCAGCCCTCCCGTACCACTCGGTCCAGGGCACCGTCGGACTGTGGTCGAAGCATCCGCTGGCCGACAGCCGGTCGCTGGACATCAAACCCGAGGGGATCACGGAGGGCTGGAGCCGGGGGTTGCGGGCCACGGTGCGCACGCCGCACGGCGAGATCGCCGCGTACGTCGCACACCTCCCCTCGGTTCGCGTCCGGCCGAGCGGCCTAGCCTCCTCCTGGCGCGACGAGAGCGCCACCCGGCTGGGCAAGGCCGTCGCCGCCGAGGAACTGAAAACCGTGGTCCTCCTGGGAGATCTCAACGGCACCGTCGACGATCGTGGGCTGGCTCCGCTCACCACGCGGATGAACGTGGCGGAGCGGGGCCTGGCCTTCAGCTTCCCCGCGGCCTTTCCGCTGGCCAGGATCGACCAGGTCATGGCGCGTTCGGCGACCGTGACCCACGTCCGCACCCTGCCCGCCACCGGCAGCGACCACCTGCCGGTCGCCGCCCAGGTCGCACTGACGCCTTCTCCCGCGCCGTGAAGCCGAGCGGGGGTGGGCGGCCAAGGACGCAGGACGGCCCGGACGATGCGGTCGAGCGGCTTGGCGAGCGGCGGCTCAGCGGGGGACGGTGACGACGATCTTGCCGATCTGGGTGTTCGACTCCAGGTGGCGATGTGCCTCGGCCACCTCGGACAGGGGGAAGGTGCGGTCGATGACGGGACGGAACGCGCCCGAGCGCAGGCCGGAGGTCACGAAGGCGGCGGCGCGGCGGAGGCGCTCGGGGTCCTTGGCCGTCTCCAGCATCGTGTAGGTGCGCATGTTCAGCGCCGGCATGCCGAGGTCGATGCCCGGATAGGGGGTCGGCTCGCCGCTCAGCGCCCCGTAGACCAGGAGCGTCCCGCCGGGTGCGACCAGGCGGGCCAGGTCCGTCACGCCGGGGCCCGCGACCGCGTCGAAGACGAACTCGGCGCCCCGGCCGCCGGTCGCCGCGAGCACCCGTCCGGCCACGTCGTCCGACTCGGTGACGATCACCTCGGCCGCGCCCTCCTTGAGCAGCGCCTCCTTCTTCGCGGCCGTGCGGGTCAGGGCGATCGGGGTCGCCCCGACGCGGTCGGCGACATGGACGGCGGCGAGCCCGACGCTGCTGGAGGCCGCGTTCAGCACGACCGTGTCGCCGGGCCGCATGCCGCCGACCTCGACAAGCGCCCCATAGGCCGTCAGGTACGGCATCCACACCGCGGCGCCTTCTACCGCGCCGAGGCCCTCGGGACGGTGCAGCACGGCCGCGGCGGGCACGATCGCCTGCTCGGCGTAGACGCCGTACTCGTTCTGCGAGAACCCCGGCACCGTGCTGACCAGGTCCCCTGGCCGGAAACCGGTGACGCCCTCGCCGACCGCCTCCACCACGCCCGCGGCCTCGGTGCCGAGCCTGGCCGGGAACGCCTTCACCGGCTCGATGTAGTGGCCGGTCCGGAACAGCACCTCGGCCCTGTTGAGGCCGATCGCCTCAACGCGCAGCCGCAGCTCCCCCGGGCCGGGCTCGCCGACCTCGACGTCCTCAAGCCTCATCACCCCGGGTCCGCCGAGCTCGTGGAACATCACCGTCATGGCCATCGTGTGGGCCCTTCCTCGTAGCAGGTGGGCCTACTCAAACCCGTAAGTACGATTCCTGTCAAACTTTGATGGCAGTCGAAGTTCGATGCCCGCCAAATTCGATGTTCGTCGTACTATGGGCTCCATGGAGGCCGACCGCACCCCGACGCACCCCGACGTCCGGACGATCCCGTTGCAGCAGGTTCTCGAAGCCCTGGTCGATCCGGTGAGGCGGAGCATCGTCACGAAGCTCTGCGAGGCGTCCACCGACATCCGCTGCGGCGCGTTCGACCTGACCGTGAGCAACTCCACGGCCACGCACCACTTCCGGATCCTGCGCGAGGCCGGGCTCATCCGGCAGTACTACGTCGGCACCTCGCGCATGAACGCCCTCCGGCGCGACGAGATCAACGAGGTCTTCCCGGGTCTGCTGGACGCCATAGTCACCGCCGACCGCAGGTCCCCCCAGCCCGCCTGACCCCGCCGCGCGGAACCGGAGGCGGTGAGGAAGTCAGGCCGCGAGGCGGGCGCCTCGGCGCCAGACGGCTCGGGTGTTGAGGGTGTCGGAGATCGTGGTGGTGGGATCGCCGTCGACGAGAAGGAGGTCGGCGCGTAGCCCCTCGACGATGCGTCCGCGGTCATCGAGGCCGAAACGGCGGGCGGGGACAGAGGTGGCCGCGCACAGAGCCTGGACGGGGCTGAGCCCGGCACAGACCAGGTACTGCAACTCGTGGTGGAGGCTCGCGCCGTGTGCGAGCCCGCCCAGGAAGGGCAGCGGAACGGCGGCATCTGTACCGGCCAGCAGGTCCACGCCCGCGTCGCTGAGGGCCCGGACGGTGGCGAGGACGTCTTCGATCTTGCCCTGGGGGTAGTGGCCGTAGCTGGAGCGCAGCGTCTTGTCCCAGTCGGCGTCCAGGCGTGAGGCGACACGGGGATCGTCGGCGAGGTCGCCGCCGGTGATCCCCATCATGGAGGCGTTCAGGACGACGCAGGGGACGACGAACACTCCCGCGTCCTTGACCAGGTCGATGACCTCCTCGGTGTGAGGCCGGTCCATGAACAGGTGAGCCAGGCCGTCGATGCCCGCCTCGACGGCCATGCGGGTGGCGTCCACGGTCAGGGTGTGGGCGATCGTGAGCATGCCGCACCTCTTGGCCTCGGCCACGCCGGCGTCCAAGGTGGCCTGGTCGAGCATCGGCAGGCCGGGGTGCCCTTCCACGCTGCCGTCGTCGACCATGAACTTGATGTAGTCCGAGCCGCGTTCGATCAGCTGCGGGATGAACGCGACGGCTTCCTCGGGGGTCGTGGAGAACGGCATGAGCGGAGGCCGCCCGGTCGGCTTCGCCCCTGGAGGCGGTCCGGGGCGGAAGCCTTCCGGGAACAGCTCGCTGGGGTGGCCGCCCGGCGGCGTGATGCCGAACCCGGAGGAACGCACATCGGCGACGGTGTCGTCCTCGCTGATGTGGCCTCGGTCGTCGCGCGTGTGGAGGCCCTGCATCTCCAACTCGGTCGTCACGCCGAACCGCAGCGCCAGGGCCAGCGCCTCCCGGTTGGTGTGGACGTGGGCGTCGATCAGGCCCGGCAGGAGCGTCGCCCCGCCGCCGTCGACGATCTCGGCCCCCGCGGGAGGGTCGCCTCCGAGGCGGGTGATGCGCCCGTCCTCGACGAGCACGGTGGTCACGCCCAGCGCCTTCTCGCCATCGAAGACCTGGGCACCGGTGATAGCGGTCAGGGCTGCGGTCACGGCTTACCTCACTCCTGGAGTACGATCACCTCAATGTATAGCACTTGCTATGCAAATGCATAGCGTCATGCATATGCATGCCGACTGCAACTCGCTAGGATGGGTGCATGACCGACTCCCCTCCGGCTCCAGGGACCGACGACGGCGAGCTTCTCGATCAGGTCGGGCCGGCGCTGTCGCAGCTGCGGCGGCGCACCTCCGGCGGGCGGGCCGACCTCACGCGCAACCTGGTCCTGAACGTGGTCGCGAACGCGGCCGGGGAGATGACGGTCGGCGGACTCGCCGCCGAGATGGGAGTCACCCAGCCCGTCGCCAGCCGCACCGTCGCCGCCTGCATCGCCGACGGGATCCTGCGGAGGACCGCGTCCCAGGCCGACAGCCGGCGCACCGTCCTGGAACTCACGGACGCCGGAGAAGCCGAACGCCGACGCTTCGCCTCCGAACAACGCGAGACCTTCGAGGCCATCACCGCGCACTGGGAACCGGCCGAGCGCGTCCAGTTCGCCCGCTCCCTGATCCGCTACAGCCAGGACGCCACCACCTGGTCCGCCCACCAGCGCCACCGAGACCAGAACACGAACACCGACCCCGACGACTGACCGCCCCGCAACAGTGTGAGCGGACCGCCTTCCCCGAACCGCTTTGCCACGTCAGGCGGGGCGAATCGCCGTGCTGACTTCCATCCTGGGGTTCGTCGAGAGGCTGCGCGGGGTCGCCGATGGAGGCAGAGGCTTGAAGAGCGGGGTCAGAGAAGACCGCGGCGGCGCGCCTCGTTGACGGCGAGCACGCGGCCGCGGCATTCCAGCTTCTGGTACACGTGCTCAAGGTGTTTGCCGACAGTTCGGACGCTGATGCGACACAGCCTCGCGACCTGCCGGGCGGTGTGCCCCTCCGCGATGAGGGACAGTATTTCGAGCTCACGGGCCGTCAGCCCACTGCGCAACCGACTCTCCTCCCGCTGTTCCGGGGTGCCCCGTGGGTCGGCCGCGAGCGAATAGACCCGGTCTAGCAGGGTCAGCGCAGGCTGCAGGGCGGCCGTCACCTCGACCTCGCGGTCAGTGAAGTCGCTGGTGAACCGATTGATCGCCCAGCCCTTGCCGCCCTTTGGCGGCTGCACCCCGACCGCAATGCCCAACTGGTGCCGGGCCTGCATCGGGACGAACAATTCGCTGTAGACCCGGTGTGAACGCCAGGCGAGGTCCGGGACGAGGTCGCTGATGCGGCGGGGCATGTCGCCGGGATGGTCGAGGAAGTGGGCCACCAAGGGATGGTCGTCCACCACCGCGGCCAGTCTTTCCACCGAGACGGGGGCATCCGGCGGATCCGCCCAGAGCTCTACTTCCCCATTGACAAGATCGAAATCGTTCCACCCGACCGCGTCCCCGCCCACGGCGGCATGCAGGCATGCCGCGGCGGCGGAGAGATAGGTCCGCCGGTCGGGGAGCCCGCTCAGCTGATAGCTCAGCTCGGCCGCCGTGATCGCAGGGCGTCTCATCCCAACCCCTCGCATTCCCGGTACGTAAAAGAGCGTATTCCCTGAAGCCTTGTGATCGGGAGAACTTGGAAGTGTCCGTTCTGTCGACAGTGGAGGACTGGATCGACATGGACTTTCAAGGCCGGGACCGATCCGTGATCTTCGCGCCGGTACGCGGAATCGCGATCAACGCGATCGAGATCAAGGAAGGCGGGGCCACCGGGCACGGCAGTGGGAATCGAAGCCGTGTCCGTTGGTCGCGGGCGTGGCGGCACAGCCACGACGCCCTGGGCGGGCGGCTTTGAATCCTTCCCTCGGAACGAGGAGAACGCGAGCGATTCTGGAGGGAGACGCATGAATCCGCAGGGCCCGGAAACCGGGTACCAGAGCTTTGCCCCACCTCAGAGGCCTGGCACGACAGGGGGCACGAATCCGGGAGGGCGGACCCCGGGCTTCTGGACCGTTGTGGGAGGTGCATGCGCGGTGGTTGCGCTCCTGGCCCCCGTCGGAAAGCACTTGTGGGACCAGGCGCAGAAAGAGGCCGACTTCCAGTCCAAAGCGAAACACATCGCGGCGGCGGACCGAGAATGCGCGGCCGCCAGGGCGGCCATCTCACGGTTCGGCCAGCCGGACATAGCCGACTCTCGGGCGTACGCGTCGTTCTTACGTCAGATCATACCTGTGGAACGGCAGCTCATCGTGCGCTGGGCCGCCATCCCGACGCCGAAGGGCGACAGGGGGAAGGTGACAAAGATCATCACCTACATGCGACAGAGCTCCAACGAACTGGCAGAGGCCGCAATGTTCCTCGAAAAGGAGGACGTGCAAACGGCCAACAGGTCGATGACCAGAGCAAAGGAGTACGGACAGCGAGCCCAGCAGGGGGCGTTAGTGTACGGCTATCGGATCTGCTCGGACCTTTAGACCTGCGAGCGAGCCTTCCGCCGGCCCCGCCGTCCGCCCCGGTGTGGGGCCCGGCCGGGTGGGTCGTTCGTGCCGGCCGGGCTCGGTGGTCGGGCGTCGGGTGGTCAGTCGCCGGGGGCGATGCAGAAAGGGTGGCCTGCCGGGTCGGTGAGGACGGTCCATTCGCCTTCGCCGGGCTGGGTGTCCGGGCGGGTCGCGCCGAGGGCGAGGAGATCCTTCACCGCGGTCTCGACGTCCGAGACGGAGAAGTCCAGGTGCGCCTGCTTGGCGGGGCCGGGCCACACGGGGGGCTGGTAGCCCTCGATCCGCTGGAGCGCGAGTTGCGGCGCGGACCCGTTGCCGAGGTAGACGACGTCGTCGTCGCCGTAGGTGACCTCCCACCCGGTGGCCTTCCGGTAGAAATCGGCCAGCGCTGTGGGGTCGGCGCAGTCGAGGATGACCGCACCGAGCTTGTTGAGGACGGACATAGGGACCCCCTGCTGTCGAACATGGCTGGAACAGACGGCCGAGTGCTTCCTCAGCACCCCGCCTGCGACCAGCCTGCTCGCACCGGCAGGCCCAGGGCTTGAAGATCTTTGCGCACCTGGACCCCCGTCAGGCGCGGGTCCCAGGACGACGGCTGCGGGCGGAAGGCTTGTTCAAACGCGGCCAAGCTCGATGACCAGGCCGTCGTGCGCCATTTCGAAGGGGACGTCGCGGCCCAGCATGTCGTCCGACATATGGGTCAGGATCACGCGCCTGGCGGTCAGCCGGTCGCGGTGGGCCGCGAGGTCGGCCAGGCGCAGGTGGTACGGGACGGCCTTGTCGCGGTAGTAGGCCTCCGCGATGAGCAGGTCGGCGCCCGCCGAAGCCTCGATGAGCGCGTCCGTCCATGCGGTGTCGCCCGTGCAGGCGATGGCGCGTCCGGCGGCGTCCAGCCGAAGGGCCAGCGGCGGGGCGCCGCTCGGGTGGTCGACCTCCCACGCCGTGACACCGAAGCCGGCGACGGTCGTGGTCTCCCCCGGCGCCAGTTCGACGACCTCGACCGCGAAGCGGCGGCGCGCGGTCGACGAGCCCGGGAACATCACCTCCATCGCCGCGGCCAGGCGGCGTCCGGTCCCCGGCGGTCCGGCCACGGTCAGCGCCTCGGTGCGCCCTGAGAACTGGCCGTCGAGGACGAGGAACGGCAGCCCTCCGAAGTGGTCGCCGTGCAGGTGGGTGACGAAGACGGCGGCCACCTCGCCGGGGTCGAGCCCCTGCCGTTTGAGCGCGGTCAGCGACGTGGCGCCGCAGTCCAGCAGGACGGGCGGCAGGCCCGGGGCGCGGACGTGCACGCAGGCCTGGCACCGTCCGCCGCTGCCGAACGCGTCGCCGGACCCGGCGAACGTCACGGTGATCGGGTCGCCCACGTCCCCAGTGAAGCAAGCGCCCGGGAGGGACGCGAGTCCCCTCCGCCGAGGCTGGGCTTTTCCTACCGATACGTAGCTATTCGCGGGGGGAGGTGCGGAAGAGGGCGGTTCACTAGGATGCTCGGGTGCGCGAAGATCAAGAGGTCCAGGACGACGTCGTGCTGACGGCGCCGATCCGGTTGCCGGGCGGCGCGCCGGCGGCCGCGGACGAGCCCGTGGAGCGCGCCACGAGCACCGATCCCGCGCCGGTCCGGGCGTTCCGGCAGGACGTGGAGCGGCTGTCCGGGCTGGTCGCGCAGCTCGTCGAGACCGCGGGCGCGCTCGGCGTCCGGCTGGACGGCGAGGTCGACGAGGTGCTCGGCAGCGCGGAGAAGGCGTTCGCCGAGGCGCGGGAGGCGCGGCGGGAGGCCGCCCAGGCGGACATCCTGACGAGCGAGGCCGAGGCCCGCGCCGAGGCGGCCCGCCAGGAGGCCGTCGAGGCGCAGGAGGAACTCCGCAAGGGACTCGCCGCCGCCAAGGCCAGCGTCACGGCGGCGCAGGAGAGCGAGGCCAACGCGTGGAAGGAGGCCGGCGCCCACCAGCAGGCCCGTGCCACGTCCGCCAACGAGGCCGCGAGCGCCGAGGGGCTGCGCAAGCGCGCCGAGGCGGCGTGGAGCACCGAGCACCAGGCGCGCATCGAGGCCGAGCGCGAGCGCGACGACCTGGCCACGCGGCTGAGCACCGACCAGGCGGCGCTGGCCACGGCCAGGAGCGAGCTGGTCGACTCGCGCGCCGAGCTGGTGGAGCTGCGCGCCAAGCTGGAGGCCGCGGCCGAGGCCGAGCGGCGGCTGCGCGCGGAGCTGAGCGTCGTGCAGGGCGAGGTCGCGGGGCTGACCGTGGAGCGCGACGCCGCGACCGCGCGGGCCGACGAGCTGGCCGCGCGGGTCGAGCGCGCCGAGAAGCTCGCCGACACGGCCGACGCCCGGATCGAGGCCGAGCGGGTGCGCGCCGACCGGGCCGAGGAGCGCGCGGACGCCGCCGAGATCCGCATCGACCGCGACGCCGCGACCGTGCGGGCGTTGCAGGACACGCTGCGCGCGGCGCTGGACCTCCCGTCCGTGGAGGACCTCGACGACGGCCGCGGCGTGCAGGTCGGCGACGTCGGGGCGGTCACCGTCCAGCCCGGCGGCCTCGTCGGCGTCGACCAGGTTCCGGAGCTGATGGACGGGGAGCTGGCCGGACGGTTCGCCCGCGCGATCCTGGCCGTGCGCGTCCACCAGGCGACCCGGCGGGCCGTGGCAGAGCCGCAGGACGAGCCGGACGAGACGTCCGCCGAGGAGTAGCCCCTTACTCGGCAGGTCGCCGGGCGGAGGCGCGGCGGCGCAGGACGAGCCACCGTCCCGCCAGGCCGACGGCGAACATGATCACTCCGGCCGCCACCGAGGGCCAGGGCAGCGCGGCCACCAGGACGAGGCATCCGGCGGCGCCGAGCAGGTTGAGCGGGCGCGGCCAGCGGCGGTCGGCCGCGGGCTGGGTGAACGCGGACGCGTTGGCGATGGCGTAGTAGACCAGGACGCCGAACGAGGAGAAGCCGATCACTCCGCGCAGGTCGGCGGTGGCGACCAGCGCGCTCACCACGACCGCCACGGCGATCTCGGCGTGGTGCGGGACCTGGTGGCGGGGGTGGACGGCGGCGAGCCGCTCCGGCAGGTCGCGGTGGCGGGCCATGGCGAGGGCGGTGCGTCCGATACCGGCGATCAGCGCCAGCAGCGCGCCGAGGGCCGCCAGTGCCGCACCGATCCGCACGACGGGTGCCAGGCCGCCGGCGCCCGCGGCGTCGACGGCGGTGGCCAGCGGGGCGGTCGAGGCGGCGAGCCGGTCGGGCCCGGCGGCCAGCAGTGCCGCGACCCCGACGACCAGGTAGACCGCCACGGCGATGAACAGGGCGAGGGGGATCGCGCGGGGAATGGTGCGGCGCGGGTCGCGGACCTCCTCCCCCATGGTGGCGATGCGGGCGTAGCCGGCGAAGGCGAAGAACAGCAGCCCGGCGGCCTGCAGGATGCCGTAGGCGCCGCCGCTGCCGAGGGACGACCAGCCGCCCAGCCGCCCGGTGCCGGCGTGCCCGCCCGCCGCGATCCCCGCGACCACGACCGCCAGGGCGGTCAGGCTCGTGGCGACGAGCACGCGGGTGAGCAGGGCGGTCCTGGTCACCCCGCGGTAGTTGAGCGCGGCCAGGCAGACCACGGCCGCGACGGCGACCGCGCGCTGCGCCCACCACGGCCCGGGGACCGCGTAGGACGCGAAGGTCAGCGCCATGGCCGCGCACGAGGCCGTCTTGCCGACCACGAACCCCCACCCGGCGGTGAACCCCCACCAGTGGCCCAGTCGCTCGCGGCCGTAGATGTAGGTGCCGCCGGAGGTCGGGTAGGCCGCCGCCAGCTGCGCGGAGGCGACCGCGTTGCAGTACGCGATGACCGCGGCGATCACCAGGCCGACGAGCAGCCCCGTCCCGGCGGCGCGCGCGGCCGGGCCGAACGCGGCGAACACGCCCGCCCCGATCATCGAGCCGAGCCCGATCAGCACCGCGTCCCCGGTTCCGAGGCGGCGCGCCAGGCCGCCGCCGCCGGGCGACGGCGCCGCCCCGGACGGCTCCTGGGCTCCTCCGGGACGTGGTTCAGACGCCATCGCCGGACCTCCTGCGGCTATTGCATCAAACTGGTTTGATGTATCGTCCCGAGTGTGGTGTCACCGAGTCAAGCCGCCCGCGGGCGGGGCGAGCCGGATCACGGTCCGTCGGCCCCGGGGCAGGCCGTGCCGGAGTTCCTGCGCCTGGCCGCGCACCCGCTGCGCTGGGGGCTGCTGACCGCGCTCGCCGGCGGCGACCTGCGGGTCCGTGAACTCATGGCGCGGGTCGACGCGCCGCAGAACCTGGTGTCCTACCACCTGCGGCTGCTGCGCGAGGGCGGCCTGGTCACCGCCGTCCGCAGCACCTTCGACGGACGCGACAGCTACTACCGCCTCGATCTGGACAGGTGCGCGCAGTCCCTCGCCGGAACCGGCGCCGCCCTCCATCCGGCCCTGAACCCCGCCCTGCATGCCGCCGTGCATCCCGGCTTGGATCCTGCCCTGAACCCCGGCCTGCATCCGGGCCTGGGTCTGGATCCGGCATTTGATCCCGCCTTGCATCCGGCCCCGGATCCGGAGCAGCGCCAGATCGCCGCACCGCCTGCGGACCCGGACGACCGAACCCACCACGCGGTGCTGTTCGTCTGCACGGGCAACAGCGCCCGCTCACCGATCGCCGAAGCGCTGCTGCGCCACCACACCGCCGGACGGGTGACCACGATCAGCGCGGGCACCCGTCCCAAGCCCGCCCTGCATCCCCGCGCGGTGGAGGTTCTGCGCGAGCGGTACGGCATCGACATCGCCGACCAGCGGCCCCGCCATCTGGACACCCTGCGCGGCCACCGGTTCGCCCACGTGATCACCCTGTGCGACAAGGCCCGGGAAGCCTGCCCCGAGTTCGGCGATCGCACGCGCCGGCTCCACTGGAGCACCCCAGACCCCGCCACAGCCGCCCCGGCCGGTCCGAACGACCCCGCCGGTGCGGGGCGCGAGGCCGAGGAGGCGGCGTTCGTCCGAGCGGCCGCCGACATCGACACGCGCGTCCGCTACCTGCTGCCCGTCCTCGCCCTAGCCTCGGAGGATCACCCATGACGGAGCCCGCCCAGTACGCCAGCGTCCGCTACCTCGTCGACGACGTCCAGGCGGCCGTCGACTTCTACACCGCTCACCTGGGATTCACTCTCAACTTCAGCGCCGCCCCGGCCTTCGCCGACGTGGTGCGCGGACCGCTGCGGCTGCTGCTCTCCGGTCCCACCAGCTCCGGCGCCCGCGCCACCCCTGCCGACGCCGCCGGCGCGGGCCGCAACCGCATCCACCTGGTCGTCGACGACCTGGACGCCGAGATCGCCCGCCTGCGCTCGGAAGGCGTCGAGTTCCTCGGCGACGTCGTCAGCGGCCCGGGCGGAAGCCAGATCCTGCTCACCGACCCGGCCGGCAACCTCATCGAACTGTTCCAGCCCGCCGCCGCCCGCTAGGCAAGCCGCCGAACGAGCGACCCGGTTCCGATGGGCGGGCCCCGCGGCCTGGGGAGGTCGCGGGGCCCGAGGAGTCAGGCTTTGCCGGCGCGGCCGGGGGTCCTGTTCTTGAGCGGGAGTTCCACGAGGCGGACGCAGAGCATCGTCACGGCGAAACCGACCAGGCACTCCACCAGGAAGTAGGAGAAGGTGTGGTCCTCTGCGAAGACTCCGTGCGTCCCGATCTCGCCGAAGCGCTCGAGGAGCGGCAGACCCGCCATCGCCAGGAGCGCGCAGGCCCGGCGGCCCTGGCCTGACCTCGACAGGGCGGCGCAGACGAGTACGGCGACGGCCAGGGCGGCCCCGAACTGGAGGCGGGCCCACATCACCACGAAGGCTTCGGGGGCCTCCCGATTCGGTAGGCCGAGTTCGCTTTCGAGGAGAAGGCTGAACAGCGGGGACGACGAGAGCGCGACCAGGACGCCCGCCATGACCGCGACCCCGGCGACGCGGGCGCGCCCGAGCAGGCGGGCGCCGTGCCGAGGGCCGGGGGACGCGACGAGCGACGCGGTGGCCACCAGCGCGAGCGGCAGCGGGATGCCCGCAACGGAGGACGCCACGAAGGCATAGGGGGCTTCCGGGAAGTTCGCGGCCCAGATGGCCAGGAGGACCTGGACCGCGGTCACCGTACAGGCGGTGGTGGCTGCGTGGCGGTGGGCTCCGCGCCAGGCGAGAACCGCGATACCCGCCCAGGCCAGCCAGAACGGCGCGGTGCCGTAGGCGACGGGGAGCATGCCCCACAGGGTCCCGCCCCGGTCCATCCCAACGTCGACCGCCGCCCCCGTCGCCGGGATGTTGACGGCGAACCGCACCCCGTCGGCCAGGAGCATGGCCATAGAGATGAATCCGGCGACGGCGAGCGCTCCCGGCCACGGCGACCCGGTGGCGTCGCCCGCGGCGCGGCGCAGCCGGATCCGGACCGCGCCGCGGATCAGGTCGGCCGCGTCGGCGAGGGACGGCCGTGTCTGGTCCGGCCGGGCCGCGGACAGCAGCACGTCCAGCATCTCCTCCCCGTGCTCGGCGCGGTGACCGGCCGGGTACCAGGCGAGGAGGCGGCGGTAGCGGAGTTCGAGTGCGCTCACCGGAGCCCCCCGAAGGCCGGGGTCGTGCCGCCGCGGAGGCTCGGGAAGGCGGCCAGCCGGCGGGCGGCGATCCGCGTCCGCTGCTGGAGGGCCTCGACCTCCGCGGCGAGCGCGGCGGCGCCGTCCTCGGTGAGCCGGTAGTAGCGGCGCAGCCGGCCGTCCACGACCTCTTCCCGGTCGGGCGCGATGAGCTCCTCGGCCTGCAGCCGGTCCAGCGCCGCGTAGAGCGTGCCGGCGCGCAGCCTGGTCCGCCCTTCGGAGATCTGCTCGACGTCGGACATGATCCCGTAGCCGTGCTGCGGGCCGTCCGCGAGCGCGGTCAGGATCAGGAACGTCGGCTCCTGCATCGATTTGGGCATGCCATCGTTATATATCGATCATCTGACTATTCGCAAGCGCACCGCATCAGCACCGGTCACCTGAGCGCGGCGGGGGCGGCGGGCGGGACGGCGGGGCTCTCGGGCAGGACGCGGTCGACGCGCTCGTAGGGGCGGCCCGGCTCGGGACGGGGGTCCTTCTGCCCCCGGTTCGGCCAGAACGCCATGGCGCGTTCGGCCTGGGCGGTGATGGTGAGGGACGGGTTGACGCCGAGGTTCGCGGTGACCGCCGAACCGTCCACGATGTGCAGGCCCGGATGCCCGTGGACGCGGTGGTAGGGGTCGACGACGCCGGTCTCGGGCGTCTCGCCGATGACGCAGCCGCCGATGAAGTGCGCGGTGGTCGGGATGTTGAACAGGTCGAACCACGTCCCGCCGGGGGTGGCGTCGAGTTCCTCCGCGAGCATCCGGACGGCCTTGTGGGCGACGGGGATCCAGGTGGGGTTGGGCTCGCCGTCGCCCTGGCGCGCGACGAGCCTGCGGCGCCCGAGGCGGCCGCGCTTCTCGCCGATGGTGATGGAGTTGTCGGCGGTCTGCATGACCAGGGCGATGACGGTCCGCTTGGCCCAGTCCCTGAGGGACAGCCCGCGCAGGATGACGGTCGGGTGCCGGGCGGCCTGGCCGAGGAACTTCAGCCAGCGGGGCGCGCCGCCGCCGTCGACCAGCAGGGTCCGGATGACGCCCATGGCGTTGTTGCCCGCGCCGTAGCGGGTGGGCTCGATATGGGTCCTGTCGTCGGGATGGAACGACGAGGTGATGGCGAGGCCGGTGCTGTGGTCGACGTCCTTCTTGCGGTGCCAGACGGTCATGCGCTCGACGCCGAGGAGCGCCTCGGAGTTGGTGCGGGTGAGCTCGCCGAGCCGGGGCGACAGGTGCGGGAGACGGCCGGCGGCGCGCATCCGGTGCAGGAGGTGCTGCGTCCCGTACGTCCCGGCGGCGAGGACGACGTGCTCGGCGGTCAGCGTCCGGCGGCGCTTGCGGACCGGGCCGGTGCGTTCGGTGGTCACCTCGTAGCCGCCGGCCTCCAGGGGCGCCAGGGCGGTGACGGTCGTGTCGGGTATCACCCGCACGCCCGCCTTCTCCGCGAGGTAGAGGTAGTTCTTGGTCAGCATGTTCTTCGCGCCGACCCTGCAGCCGATCATGCAGGAGCCGCAGCCGGTGCAGGTGGTCCGGCGGGGCCCGGCGCCGCCGAAGTAGGGGTCGTCGGCGTCCTCGCCCGGCCGCTCGCCGAAGAACACGCCGACCGGTGTCGGATGGTAGGTGTCGCCGACGCCCATCCGGTCCGCGACGCGCTTCATCGCCTCGTCCGCGGGTGTGACGAGCGGGTTCACGGTGACGCCGAGCATGCGACGGGCCTGGTCGTAGAACGGCGCGAGCTCGTCCTGCCAGTCGGTGATGTGGCCCCACTGGCGGTCCTTGAAGAACGGCTCCGGCGGGACGTAGAGGGTGTTGGCGTAGACGAGGGACCCGCCGCCGACGCCCGCCCCGGCCAGGACGAGCACGCCGGCCTTGCCGCCCACCAGGTGGACGCGCTGGATCCCGCGCATCCCGAGGCGCGGCGCCCACACGTACTTGCGCAGCCGCCATGACGTCTTGGGCAGCGTGTCCTCGTCGAAGCGGCGCCCGGCCTCGATCACCGCGACCCGGTAGCCCTTCTCGGCCAGCCGCAGGGCCGACACGCTGCCGCCGAACCCCGAGCCCACCACGATCACGTCGAAGTCGTAGCCGTCACCGGACATCCCGCTCTCACGGGACGCAGTGTCATCAGGGGACACAGCGTCATCGCGAGACACAGCGCCATCAGGGGACACGGCGCACACCACCTTCGTCGGGGGGAACGAAGGGGCCGAGTGTGCCCCTCCGAAGCGTCGCGCACCATGCACGCATCGCAACGATTCACGGCGGTGTTTGTCACCGGAGTGACAAAGCGCGGCACGGCGGACGGCGAGCCCGCCCCGCGCCCGCCGCCGACCGTCCGCGCGGCCCCGTCCCAACGTGGCCCGGCCTTCACGCGGCCCGATATCGTCGAGGCCCCATTCCGCTGGAGGGACCCCTGTGAACCGACTTCATCTGGCGGCTCTGCTGCTCGTCCCGGCGCTGGCCCTCACCGCGTGCGGGGGCGACGGTGGCAACCCGAAGCCGACGGCCCCGGCGCAGGCCGATGCCACGGCCTCGGCCCCCGACGACTCCTCCGGCGCGGGCGACTCGGCCAAGGGCGGCTCGGCGAAGGCCCCGGCGGGGGCGCCGACGTCCGCGCCGCCGAAGGCCGTGAACGCGTTCGTCGCCTGCATGCGCAAGCAAGGCGTGAAGGTGCCGAAGGACACGACCGGCTGGCGGCCCGACCCTCAGGACGGCCGGACGCAGAAGGCGCTCATGGCCTGCATGAAGTCCGCCGGGGCGCCGACGCCGTCCTCCTGACGCGACGCAATGTTCTAATTCGTACGGCTTGGCAGGTGGCGTTCCCCGGCCGCTCGGCACGGACGCCACCTCGACCTCCTAGGCTCGACTCCCGTGACCGAGGACCCGTCGGCGAGCTTCGCCCGTGCCCGAGCGGCGGCAGGCGTCCTGTTCTTCGACGACCATGACCGCGTCCTCCTGGTCGACCCGTCCTACAAGGACTACCGCGACATCCCCGGCGGCTACGTCGAGCGCGGCGAAACCCCCCGCCAGGCTGCGGCACGCGAGGTGGCCGAGGAACTCGGGATCCACCCGGAGATCGGCCGGCTCCTGGTCGCCGACTGGGCGCCCGGCGAGGCCGAAGGCGAAAAGATCCTCTTCGTGTTCGACGGCGGCTCCCTCACCGCAGGCCAACTCGACGCCATCCGCCTCGACCCGAGCGAACTGGTCGGCTACCGCTTCCACGACATCGCCCGGATCCACGACCTGACCACCCCGCGCCTAGCCCGCCGCCTCGTCCACGCCCACGCCGCCCACCGGGACGCCACCACCCGCTACCTGGAACACGGCGAGCCGATCTAGAACGTTCAACCGCTTAGAATTTTCTTGCATCTTTAGAACTTGTGTCCAAGTATGCAGGTGACTGGGGTGCGCGCCCCGGCCCACGTGGCTCGCCCGTTCGCATTCCGATTGCCTCGAAGAAGGAGCCACCCGCCAAAGGGGTCCCAAGCTCATGAACGACACCACCAGCACTGCGATGGACGGCCTGTTCCTCTACGACAGGTCCGGGCGGCGCTACCCGATCAGCGACCGCCGCTGGCGCGGTGAGGACGGCTCGCCTCTGATGCTCAGCCCGGTGCCCGGGCCGGCACCCGACCGGATCGACACGAACGAGCGCTCCCTTTGGCGCTACCAGGCTGCGATCCCGGTCTCACCCCGGCACCGGGTGAGTCTCGGAGAAGGCTTCACCCCCATGCCGCCGCTGGACTGGGACGGGCTGCGCGTCCACTTCAAGCTCGAATGGTTCAACCCCACCTCCAGCTTCAAGGACCGCGGGGTCGCGGTGATGGTCTCCCACCTGCGCGGGCAGGGAGAGACGCACATCCTCGAGGACAGCTCCGGCAACGGCGGCTCCTCGGTCGCCGCCTACGCGGCCGCCGCCGGGATGAAAGCGAAGATCATCGTTCCCGCGGCGACGTCAGCCGCCAAGATCCTGCAGGTACGCGCGTACGGCGCCCGGATCGAGCTCGTCGCGGGCACCCGCGAACAGGTGTCGGACGAGGCGATCCGGCAATCCGAGCAGATCCCCTATGCCAGCCACAACTGGCACCCGTTCTTCCTTCAGGGCACCAAAACGGTCGCCTACGAGATGTGGGAGTCGCTCGGGTTCAGGGCACCGGACAACGTCGTGCTCGTGGCCGGTGCGGGCAGCAACGTCCTCGGCTGCGACATCGCGTTCAAAGAGCTGCTCGAAGGTGGCCACATCGACCGGCTCCCCAGGCTTCTGGTCGGCCAGCCGGAGCATTGGGCCGCCATCGCGGACACGGTGAACGGGATCGATCCACAGAGCCGAGGACCGCGGGTGCCGACGATCGCGGAAGGAGCCTCCATCGCCGCGCCCGTCCGGCTCCCGGAGGCCGTCGAGGCGATCCGCCGCTCGGGCGGGGCGGCGATGGCGGTCACCGAGGACCAGATCCGCACGGCCGTGCGCAAGCTCGCCTCGCGCGGACTGTACGCCGAGCCGACCAGCGGCGTCGCCGCAGCGGCCCTCGACCGCTTCCTGGCCGACGGCACCATCGGCCCCGGCGAGACCACCGTCGTCGTCCTCACCGGCTCCGGGCTCAAGTCCGCGGAGAAAATGGCCGCCGTCTTCGACATCGACCGCGCCCCGGACGGAGAGAGCCACCCGTGACCGTCGACGACCCCGACGAGCACCTTCTCGCCGAAGCCGAGAAGATCGCGATCGCGATCGGACGCATGTTCCCCGGCCTGTGCGAGGTGGTCCTCCACGACCTGCGCCGGCCGGAGCACGCGATCCGCGCCATCGAGAACAACCTGTCGGGCCGCCAGGTGGGAGACTCCGCCACCGAGCTGGGACTCCGCCGGATCGCGGACCCGGACTACCCGAGCGTGATCCAGAACTACCCCAACCAGTTCCCGGACGGCCGTCCGGTCAAGAGCACGTCCATCGGGATCAAGAACGCCCAGGGCCGCTACGTCGCGGCGCTCTGCCTGAACCTCGACGTGTCGAACCTCTCCCCCCTCACGCTCGTCCTGGCCAACCTGGTGGCGACCGAGGTCGAGCATCGGGAGGAGGCGTTGGAGACCCTGCAGAACCGCACGGCGCGGGAGTTGCGCGAGTTCATCGAGAAGTTCGCCGCCGAACGTGCCGCCACCCCGCGCTCACTCGGCCGTACCGCCAAGAAGGATCTCGTCCGGCAACTGCACCGCGACGGCTACTTCGCCACCAGGGGCTCCACCGAGGCCATCGCCGACCTGCTGGGGATCTCCCGGAGCACCGTCTACAACTACGCCCGGCGGTCCTGACCCCGCCCAGCCGCCACGTGGAAAGAACGCCCCCCGGTCCGAAGGCCGCATGACCCGTCCCGGTGGACGTTCGTGGTCACCGCAACAGGGGGCTGGAAACGCGCCAGGACCGTCGGACGCGATGGTCCGACGGTCCTGTTCGGCCGGTTCACTGTGCGGCCGGTTCACTGTGCGGCCGGTTCACTGTGCGGCCGGTTCACTGTGCGGCCGGTTCACTGTTCGGCCGGTTCACTGTCAGGCCTTGTTGAAGGTGCGCTTGGCCCAGAGGTAGGAGACGACGCCGATCCCGGCGCACCAGGCGGTGGCGATGGCGGCGCTGTCGCCGATCGGGGTGCCGAGCAGGAGGCCGCGGACGGTCTCCATGATCGGTGTGAAGGGCTGGTACTCGGCGAACCAGCGCAGGACGGTCGGCATGGAGTCGGTCGGGACGAACCCGCTGCCGAGGAAGGGCAGGAACACCAGGGGCATCGGGGCGTTGCTGGCGGCCTCCGGGGTCGGGGACTTCATGCCCAGGGCGACCGCGAGCCAGGTGATCGCCACGACGAACAGGGTGAGCAGCCCGGTGGCGGCCAGCCATTCGAGGGGTGTCGCGTTGGGGCGGAACCCGATGGCGAGGGCGACGCCGACGACGACGGCCAGGCCGATGAGCTGCTGGATGACGCTGCCGACGACGTGTCCGGTGAGGACGGAGGCGCGGGAGATCCGCATGGTCCGGAAGCGGGCGATGATGCCCTCGGTCATGTCGGTGGCGACCATGACGGCGGTTCCGGTCGCGGCCGTGGCCGCCGCCATCAGCAGGATGCCGGGCACGACGTAGTTGACGTATTCGTCGCGGCCGCCTCCGAGCCCGTCGCCGAGCGTGCCGCCGAAGACGTACACGAACAGGAACAGGATGATGACGGGCGTGACGACCAGCTGCACGGTCATGGCCGGGTAGCGGAGCAGGCGCTTGAGCTGGCGCCGGACCATGGTGGACGAGTCGCGCGCGGCAAGGGCGAGGGCGCTCATCGGAGGGCCTCCTTGTTCTGGTCGGCCTTGTTCTGGTCGGCCGGCTTCTGGTCGGCGGTGTCCTGGTCGGCCTGCCGGCCGGTGAGGGTGAGGAAGACGTCGTCGAGGTCGGGGGTGTGCACCGACATCTCGTCGACCTCGATCGAGTGCTCGTCCAGGACGGCGAGCACATCCCGGATCACCCGGACGCCGCCGTCGCTCGGCACCTGCAAGGTGAGCGCCTCGGGGTCGGGGGTGCCGACGCCGAGGGCGAGCAGGGCCGCGTCGAGACGGCCCGGGTCGGCGAACCTCAGCAGGATGTGGCCGCCGGGGATGCGCCGCTTGAGCTCATCGGCCGTTCCCTCGGCGATCAGCTGCCCGTGGTCGAGGAGGGCGATGCGGTCGGCGAGCTCGTCGGCCTCCTCCAGGTACTGGGTGGTGAGGAAGATGGTGACGCCGTCCCGGACGAGGTCGCGGACGATGCCCCACATGGCGCGGCGGCTGCGCGGGTCGAGGCCGGTGGTGGGCTCGTCCAGGAAGATCAGGCGCGGGTCGCCGACCAGGGTCATCGCCAGGTCGAGCCGCCGCTGCATGCCGCCGGAGTAGGTGGACGCCGGCTTGCGCGCCGCGTCCACCAGGTCGAACTTCTCCAGCAGTTCCGCGGCCTTCCGCTTGCCCTCGCGCTTCGGCAGGTGCCTCAGGTCGGCCATGAGGAGCAGGTTCTCCTCTCCGGTCAGCAGCTTGTCGACCGCCGAGTACTGCCCGGTGACCCCGATCGCGCCGCGCACGTCGTCGGCCTGGCGGACCAGGTCGAACCCCGCGACCCGGACCTCCCCGGCGTCGGCGCGGATCAGGGTGGACAGGATCTGGACGGCGGTGGTCTTGCCCGCGCCGTTCGGGCCGAGCAGGGAGAAGATCGTTCCTTCGGGGACGGCCAGGTCGATGCCGTCCAGGACGACCTTCTCGCCCTTCTTGTCGCGGTAGGACTTGCGCAGCCCTTCCGCCGCGATGGCCAGGGTGGTCATGGTGTTTGCTCCTCGGGGGCCGGAGGGTCAGAACCGCGGGTCAGAGGCTGCGGGCGGCGATGTCGCCGTGCATGGTGGTGGCGTGGAGGTCGAGTTCGGCGGTGCCGTCGTTCTTGAGGGCGTTGGTGATGCGGCCGTGGCCGGTGCCGGCGTCCAGGGAGGCCGAGACGCCTGCGGCGGCGGCGACCGAGATGTCGCCGGACTGGGTGCGGAGGACGACCTTGCCGCCCACGGCCTCGGCGATCCGGATGTCGCCCCGCTGGGTGCTGATCTCCGCGGGCCCGCCCAGCCGTCCGACCTCCACGTCGCCGTCGGTGGCGGTGAGGCGGACGCTCGCGGCCTCGTCCAGCTTGATCGACCGGTAGGCGCCCTCGAAGGCGACGTCGCCCAACCGCCCGACGGTCCGGAACTCGGCGGCGGCCGCCTTCCCTTCGACCCGGGAACCGGCGGGCAGCCGGACCGTCACCTCGATGGATCCGGAGGGGCCGAGGTACTGGTTCTTCGCCGGGACCTCGATCCGCAGGACGCCGTCGCCGTACTCGACCCTGGTCTGCTCCGCCGCCTTCGCGTCGCGGCCCTTGGCGGCGTCCGCGGGCAGGACCTCGACCACGGTGTCGGCCCGGTCGGCGGCGATGAACCGGACGCGCCCGGCGGGGACGTCGAGGACGGCGGAGATCGGGGCGGGGGTGTCGAACTTCTGCATCGTGTTCTCCTTGCGGGCTCGTCGTTTCCAACGATGGAAAAGCTACGTTGCTTTCCAGAGATAGGCAACATGAGCTTTGCACTGGAACAGTATCTATGCAGATCAGAGCCATAGAATCATTGCAACGAGCTTGAATCTAACGCAACGGTTCACCTGGCCCGCGTTGCAATGTTGTGAGCGTGAACGCTATGGTCGAGGCGTCAGGGAACACCGGTAGCACCATCGCCCCGCGCGGGCATCGAAGGGGGTCGTGATGCCCGGAGGCAGGCTCACCCAGCAGGAGCGCCAGCAGATCGCGGCGGGGCTGGCCGACGGCCTCGCCTACGCCGAGATCGCCCGCCGCCTCGACCGCCCGACCTCCACGGTCACCCGCGAGGTGATGCGCAACGGCGGACCCGCCGGCTACCGGGCCGACCTGGCCCACCACGCCACCCAGCGCCGCACCCGGCGGCGCCCCCAGGCCTCGTCCCGGGGGACGCGGGCGGTGCCGCAGCCCTACGGACGCGACGCCGCGGCCGTGCAGGAATTCCAGGAGGCCCTCACGACCGTCATCCTGACGTCGGGCCTGCCCTCGATGGCGGCCCGGGTGCTGGGCTGCCTCTACACCGCCGACGACAGCCTCACCGCCTCCGAGCTCGCCGAGCGCCTCCAGGTCAGCCCGGCGTCCATCTCCAAGGCGGTCACGCTCCTCACCGGCCTGGACCTCGTCCGCCGGGAGAGCGAAGGCCGCCGCGAGCGCTACGTCGTCGACAACGACCTCTGGTACCAGTCGATGATCCGCAGCGTCCGGGACAACGACCGCTTCAGCGAGACCGCACGGCAGGGCGTCGCCGTCCTCGGCCGCGACACCCCGGCCGGCAACCGCCTGGAGAACGCCGCCCGCTTCCTCGACTTCGTCAGCGAGAGCCTGACCCGCGCGATGGAGCAGGCCCGCGACGTCCTCTACACCAAGCCCGGAACGCCCCCGGCCGCCACCGCCCCGAGTCCAGAGCACGAATAGAAGCCGTCCCGAAGGCCCGGCGAACGCGGCATCCCGCCGGACGAACGGGGGCTCGCATCCGAAGCGGCTCCCGAGGGGCCGAATCCGGCGACGCCTCGGCGCGCCCCCCGAGCAGGATCGGTCCCATGACGAACGCCGCCGACAGAGAGCGACTTCGGCCGGTGTCGCAGATCACACGCGCGGCCTGTCAGACGGACGGGGCCGCCGGTGTCTTGTGTGCGTCAGGAAGCCCGCGGACGATCCGCGCGGCACTCCCCTCCACGAGTGAGGACGAAGTCATGGCGACCACCAAGGCGCCCCCGCCGACCGCATCGCGCCGCTGGGCCGCGCTGCTGTTCATCGGCCTGGCCCAGCTAATGATCATTCTGGACGGCACCGTGGTGAACATCGCGCTGCCCTCGATCCAGCGCGACCTGCAGATCTCCGACGGCGACCGGCAGTGGATCATCACCGCGTACACGCTGGCGTTCGGCAGCCTGCTGCTGCTCGGCGGGCGGATCGCCGACTACACCGGCCGCAAGCGGGTCTTCCTGGTCTCCCTGCTCGGTTTCGCCGGCGCCTCCGCGCTCGGCGGCGCCGCGTCCGACTTCGAGCTGCTGCTGGCCGCCCGCGCCCTCCAGGGCGGGTTCGGCGCGCTGCTCGGTCCGTCCGCGCTGTCGCTGCTCACCGTGACGTTCAGCGAGCCGAAGGAGCGCGCCAAGGCGTTCGGCATCTGGGGTGCCATCGCCGCCGCGGGCGGCGCGATCGGGCTGCTGGCCGGCGGAGCGCTGACCGACTACCTGGACTGGCGCTGGTGCCTGTACATCAACATCCCGATCGCGGCGGTCGCGGCGGTCGGCGGATTCGCCATCCTCACCGAATCGCGTCGCCCGGGCCGGGCCCGCTTCGACGTCCCCGGCGTGCTGGCGGTCACCGGCGGCCTGGTCGCGATCGTCTACGGCACCAGCCGGGCCGAGTCCGAAGGCTGGGACTCGGCGAAGGTCATCGGCCTGCTGGCGGCCGGCGCGGCGCTGCTCGCAGTGTTCGCCCTCATCGAGAGCCGCGTGGCGCAGCCGCTGCTGCCGCTGCGCGTCGTCGCCCACCGCACCCGCGGCGGCGCCTACCTTGCCGTCGGCATGGCCGTCATCGGCATGTTCGGGGCGTTCCTCTTCCTGACCTACTTCATGCAGGTCGTCAAGGGATACTCCCCGATCAGGACGGGCGTGGGCTTCCTGCCGATGACCACGGCGGTGCTGGTGTCGGCCGGCGGGCTCACCACCCGGCTGCTGCCCCGCGTCCCGCCGCGCGCGCTGATCGTCCCCGGCATGCTCATCAGCGCCTGCGGCATGCTCTGGACGCTCACCCTGGACCCCGGCACCTCCTACGCGTCCGGCGTGCTGGTCGCGCAGCTCCTGCTCGGCTTCGGAGCGGGCATGATCATGCCCGTGGCCCTCAACTACGCCACCCACGGCGTCGAGCAGGGCGACTCCGGCATCGCCTCGGCGAGCGTCAACACCGCGCAGCAGATCGGCGGCTCGATCGGCATCGCGCTGCTCAACACCATCGCCACCAGCGCCACCGCGGACTACCTGGCCACGCACGCCCGGCACGGCATGAGCCCGGACGTCACCAAGCGGGCACTGGTGGAGGGCTTCGGGGCGGCCGGCGCCTGGTCCGCGGGAATCATGATCGTCGGCGCGCTGATCGTCGGCATCCTGATGAACACCCCGCGCCCCGAGCACCAGCCCGTCGCCGAGGACGGGACTGTTGCCGACGACCAGCCCGTCCCCGAGGGCGCGGGAGCGCCGGACCTGTCGGCAGGAACCCCTGCACACAGCGTCTGACCAGCCGGAACCACGACCGCCGACCGGCCGCCTCAGGCCACGGGCAGAAGCCCGGGGACCATGAGCCCGGCCGGTGGCGGCCCGGCCGCGATGGTGTCAGGGAGGTGGAAGGGGATGGCAGCGGCGGTGTCGGTCGATGGGGCGGACACGCCGGGAGACGCTCATCTCCATCAGCACTGTCAGTTGACGAGCCGTCGGCGACCGGCAGGGGTTCCCTTGAGAGCGCCGAGCCGCACCAGCCAGTTCGCATACCAGTCGGCGAAGTCGAGGCCGGGGGTGAGCGCACCGCCGGGGCGGCGCACCTCGTCCCGCCAGACCCGCCCGGCGCCCGCCCCGGTCACGACCATCCGGAAGTACGCCCCATGCCCGATCTCACCGATGATCATGGACCCGGTCAGCGCGTCGTCATAATCCCCATGGTCATCCAGGTCATCGAAACGCTCACCGGGCACGCGAGCGGTGAACGGGAACGGTGTGGCCAGGTACCGGGGCGCGTAGACGCCCCGGTACGCCCACCGGGCGGACCGGCGAAGCGGCCACAGCCCGTAGCCCGGACCGGCTCCGCCGTCCCCGACCCGCAGGACGAAGTCGCGGTACGAATCAGGAAGGCGGACATCGAGACGCCGCTCCAGGTCGAGGACGTACTCCGACCGGCACGGCGGCCCCAACGCACCCTCGTCACCCAGCGAGGCGAGAGCGGCGAGGACCACACGACGGTTCCACATCCACTCCATGCCGCGTCCACTCCATGCCGCGTCCACTCCATGCCGCGTCCACTCCATGCCGCGTCCATCCATCTGGGGCGAAGCCGGGCGGCTCACGGAGATCATAAATTGCTCGGGCGGCACGTTCCGTGGGGATTTCGGCGCGACCGCTCAGGCCTTCGGCGCCCCTGGGGCTCGGGGCTTCATTCCGGGCCTGCGGTGGGGGGACGGCCGCGGAGGTAGGTCAGGACGGCGAGGACCCTGCGGTGCGTGTCGTCGGCCTGGGGCAGGTCGAGCTTGGCCAGGATGCTGCGGACGTGCTTGCCCACGGTCGCGTCGGTGACGACCAGCCGCCGGGCGATGGCGGCGTTGGAGCGCCCTTCGGCGATCAGGGCGAGCACCTCGTGCTCGCGCGGGGACAGCGCCGCGAGCGGGTCCCGGCGGCGGCCGAGGAGCTGCCGGATGACCTTGGGGTCCACGACCGTCCCGCCGTCGAGCACCTGGCGCAGCGCGGCGACGAAGTCGGCGACGTCCACCACCCGGTCCTTGAGCAGGTAGCCGACCCGGCGGCCGTCGCCGGAGTCCAGCAGGTCGGCGGCGTAGCTCAGCTCGACGTACTGGCTGAGCGCCACGACCGCGAGTCCCGGGTCGGCGCGGCGCAGCCGCACGGCGGCGCGCAGGCCCTCGTCGGAGAAGTCCGGCGGCATCCGGATGTCGGTGACGACCAGGTCGGGCCGGTGCTCGGCGACGGCCGCGAGCAGGGCCTCGGCGTCGTCGACGGCGGCGACGACGTCGAAGCCGAACCTGGCCAGCAGCCCGGCCAGGCCCTCCCGGAGCAGGACGCCGTCCTCGGCGAGGACTACCCGGACGGCGGTCGGATCGGTTCGCAAGGGAGCTCCACACGGACGAGGGTCGGGCCCCCGGCGGGGCTCGACACGAGAAGTCTGCCGTCGATGACCGCCACCCGGTCGGCGAGGCCGGTCAGCCCGGTGCCGCGGGCCGGGTCGGCGCCGCCCGCGCCGTCGTCGGTGACCTCCACCGTGAGGACGCCGCCGGCGAGGCGCGCGACCACCGCGGCCCGGTCGGCGCCGCTGTGCTTGGCGGCGTTGGTGAGCGCCTCGGCGGCGGCGAAGTAGGCCGTGCTCTCGACCTGGCGGGGCGGCCGTCCTGACAGGTCGGCCTCGACGGTGACCGCGAGCGGGGACCGGTCGGCCAGCTCGCCCAGCGCCGCCGCCAGGCCCCGGTCGGTGAGGACGCGGGGATGGATGCCGTGGACGAGTTCCCGCAGCTCGGTCATGAGCCGTTTGGCCTCGTCATGGGCGTCCGCGACGCTGTCGGCCGCCGGGGATCCGGGCGGCAGGTCCACCCGGGCGATCCCGAGCTTCAGGGTGAGGGAGAGCAGCCGCTGCTGGGCGCCGTCGTGCAGGTCGCGCTCGATGCGGCGGCGCTCCGCCTCGAACGCGTCGACCAGCCGGGCCCGGGAGCGCGCCACCTCGACCAGCTCGGCCTGGAGCCGTTCCCCGGAGCCGTGGCGCAGCAGCGCCCGCGCGAGCGCGCCCTGCGCGGCGGCGGCCAGGGACAGCAGGTACGGGACGGCGGGCAGCAGCACCAGCCCCGCGACCGCATAGGGCAGCGCGTCCGCCGGGGTGGCGAGCCGCACCGGGCCGAGCACCATCGGGCCGTCGCCGCCGAGCAGGATCAGCGGGGCGGCCACGGCGCCGAACTGGAAGGCCAGCACGGACATCAGCGCCGCGTACAGGACGGGGACGGCGGCGGACAGCAGCACGAAGTAGCCGAGCGCGCGCCAGGTGACCGGCTCGGTGTAGCGGGTGCGGAGCCACGGCAGGACGCCCCGCTCGGGCGGCCGCCGATGCCCGGGGCCCGCCGGACGGACGTCCACCAGGCGGAGCCGTCGCCGTTCCAGCCCGGTCAGCGGGATCGTCGCCGCCGGACCGAGCCCGGCGATCAGCAGGAGTCCGCTGGCGGCCGGCAACGCCCGCTCGCCGAGGGCGGCGTCCGAGGTGGCGGCCAGCAGCAACGGCATGCCGAGCAGTACCAGCGGCAGGCCCGCCGCGATCACGACCGGCACGGTCGACAGCAGGTAGCCGGCGGCGCGCCAGGGCCAGGCCGTCAGGAGGAACCCGCGGCGTCCCATCGCGGCCAGCAGAGTGGGGGGCGGGGCGGGCGGCGGAGTGGCCGACCGGGTGGCCGACGGGGTGGCCGACGGGGTGGCCGACGGGGTGGGCGGCGGGTCGTTCGGCACAGGCGTACGGTAACCGACCCCACCGCCTGCCCGGCCCGGACGAACGCCGAGGTAGTGCCAGCCATACCTCCAAGTTGGTGGACCACCGTGATGCGGTCGGCGGGGCCCCGGCGGTGGGATCGAAGCATGAGACGAAAGCTTCCCGCACGGGCCGTCGCACCCCTCGCCGGCCTCACCGCCGCTGCGCTGGTCGGCGGGCTCGGATACGTCTGGCCCCGTCCCGCTCCCGCCGCGGCACAGCCTGTGTCCTACCGGGCTGCGTCCCAGCGGGCGGCGTCCTTCAAGACCACGGGGTGGTCGCAGAGCTGGGGCGCGGCGGTGCAGCGTCCGATCGCCGGCGGCGAGGACGAGGGGCCGAACTGGTCGGTGGAAGGCTTCGGCGACCATTCGCTGCGCCAGGTCGTCCGGCTGAGTGCGGGCGGGACGAAGGTGCGGATCCGGCTGTCCAACCGGTACGGAACCCGGCCGCTGCGGGTCGCCGGTGCGGCCGTCGCCCGGTCGGCGGGCGGCGCCCAGGCGTGGCCGGGGACCACGGTGCCGCTGAGCTTCGCCGGGGCACGGTCCGCCACCGTGGCTCCGGGCGGCGAGATCGCCGGCGATCCGGTGCCGCTGGCCACCGCGCCGCTGGAGAAGCTCGCGATCACTCTGCGGTTCACCGGCTCGACGGGGCCCGCGACCTTCCACCGCTTCACCACCCAGCCCGCCTACCGCGCCTCCGGCGACCACCTGTCCGACGTGGGCGCCGACGCCTACACCGCCTCGACCGACGCCCTGTACTACCTGACCGGCGTAGAGGTCACCGGCGGGAACCGCGGGGGCGCGGTGGTCGCCTTCGGGGATTCGCTCATCGACGGGGTCGGAGCCGCGCCCGGTGCCGACGCGCGGCTGCCGGACGTGCTGGCCGAGCGCCTGGCCGCCGCCCGGAGCCCGCTCGGCGTCGTGAACGCGGGCATCGGCGGGAACCGGCTGCGCTACGGCTCGGCGTGCGCCGGGGAGAAGGCCACCGCCCGGTTCGCCCGCGACGTCCTGGACCGTCCCGGCGTGCGAGCGGTGATCGTCCACCTGGGCGCCAACGACATCCGCGTCACCCCCGGCGACCCGTGCCTGCGACCGGGCGGACCGGCGACCGCCGCGCAGGTCATCGACGCCCAGCGGCGACTGGTCCGCGCCGCCCGCGCCCGCGGCCTGACCGTCATCGGGACGACCATCCTGCCGATGAAGGGCGCCCTGTTCCCGGTGTGGACGCCGCAGGTGGAGAAGGAGCGCGACGCCGTCAACCGCTGGATCCGGACCAGCGGCGCGTACGACGCCGTCCTGGACGCCGACCGCGTCATGTCCGACCCCGCCGACCCGGACCGTCCTCGCCTCTCGTACGTGTACCAGGACGGGCTGCACCCCAACGACGCGGGCTACCAGGCTCTGGCGCGCGGCATCGACCTGCGGGTCCTGCGATGACGGCCCCCGCCCTCGCGCATCCCGCCGTCCCGGTCGCGCCGGTGCAGCTGCACCAGGTGAGCAGGCATTACGGGACGGGCGAGGCGCGGGTGCAGGCGCTGTCCGACGTCAGCGTGACCTTCCCCGCCGGTTCGTGGACCGCCGTGATGGGCCCGTCGGGCTCAGGCAAGTCGACTCTGCTGCACTGCGCCGCAGGCCTGGACCGGGTGACATCCGGCCGCGTCCTGCTCGCCGGGCAGGACGTCACCCATGCCGCCGACGCGACGCTGACCGGGCTGCGGCGCCGCGCCGTGGGGTTCGTCTTCCAGAACTTCAACCTGATCGGCTCGCTCACCGCCGAGCAGAACGTCGCGCTTCCGCTGACGCTCGCGGGTGCCCGGCCGTCGCGCCAGGTCGTGCGGGCCGCCCTCACCGAGGTGGGCCTGGCCGACCGCGCGCGGCACCGTCCGCGCGAGCTGTCGGGCGGGCAGCAGCAGCGGGTGGCGATCGCCCGCGCGATGGCGACGCGGCCTTCGGTGCTGTTCGCGGACGAGCCCACCGGGGCCCTGGACACCGGTTCGGCCCGCACCGTCCTGCGGCTGCTGCGCCGCATGGTCGACACCGCCGGTCAGACCGTCGTGATGGTCACCCACGACCCGGTCGCGGCGGCGAGCGCCGACGCGGTCGTGTTCCTGTCGGACGGGCGGATCGCCGACCGGCTGGCGCGTCCGTCCGCCGCGCAGGTCGCCGAACGGCTCACACGGTTGGAGGGCTGACCGGTGCTGCGCATCTCCGCCGGCACCGTCCGGGACCGCTGGCCGCTGTTCGCCGGGGCGCTGCTGACCGTCTCCCTGGGCGTGGCGCTGGTGCAGTCGTCGGTGCTCGTGCTGGTCTCGACGGGCGAGCCGAAGATCCCGCCGGGCGCCTCCGGACGGACGGCCGAGCAGATCCGGGAGGGGTACGTCGGCGCCGCCACGCTGCTCGGCATGGCCACACCGCTGGCGATGTTCCTGGCGGTGTTCATCGTGGGCTCGACGTTCGCCTTCGCCGTGGAGCAGCGGCGCAAGGACCTGGCGCTGCTGCGCATGCTCGGCGGGAGCCGTCCCCAACTGGTCAGGCTGCTGCTGGGCGAAGCGTTCCTGCTGGGACTGGTCGGGAGCTTCTTCGGGATTCTGCTGGGCGTGCCGGGCACGTGGGCGCAGGTCCGGTTGCTGATCTGGATCGGGCTGCTTCCGCGTGACTTCTCCGCCGACTGGTCCCCCGGCGTCCTGCTGCTGTCGCCGAGCGTGGGGATCGGCGTCGCGGTCTTCGGGGTCCTGTCGGCGTCCTACCGGGCGGCCCGGGTCCGTCCGCTGGACGCGTTGCGGGACGCCCCGCGCGCGGCCCGGGTGATGACCGCCGGCCGCTGGCTGTCCGGGGTGTCGTCGCTCGCGCTGACGGTCGCGCTGGTCGCGGCCGGGCACGGCGCGGACCTGCTCGGCGCCCTGCTGATCGCCATGGCCGTGTCGGTCTTCGGGTCGATCGCGCTCAGCGCGCTGAGCCCCCTCGCCGTCCCGCTGGTCGGCCGAGCGCTCGGGACGGTGCTGCGCGCCGGCGTGCTCGGGGAGCTGGCGCAGGCGAACCTGCGCGACGCGGTACGGCGCAGCGCCTCGACGGCCGCGCCGCTCATCGTCCTGGTCGGCCTGCTGGTCGGCCTGACCGGCGCGCTGGACTCGCTGGCCCGGGCCACCGGCGCGGACCTCGAACGGACCACCGCCGCCGACCTGGTGGTCACCTCGAACGGGGCGGCCGCCGCCCGGATCCCGCAGGTCCCGGGCGTCGCACTGGCGTCTCCGCAGAGCCAGGTGGAGATGTCGGTGACGTCCCGGCATCGCGTGGAAGGCCGTTCCTACCGGCAGACCCACCACTCGGGGATCACCGCCGTGGACGCCGCCGCCTACCGGCGCACCCACCGCCTCACCCTCCGCTCCGGCTCGCTGGACGCGCTGCACGGACGCACCATCGCGATCGGGCCCCGGCTCGCCGCCGAAGGCGTCCGCAGCGGCACCGTCACGGCACGGATCGGCTCGCGCAAGGTCGAGCTCCGCACGGTCGCGCGCCTGCCGGAAGTCCTGGAGAACGGCAGCGACAACTTCCTGGTGCCGCGCGACCTCGTCCCCGCCGAGATGCTCGCGGACGCGCCCACCGAGACCTTGGTGCAGGTCACCCCCGGCACGTCACCGACTGAGGTCGCCGCACGCATCCGCGCCGCCGGGGGCGGCGAGGTGCACACCCTTCACCAGTGGGCCGACGCCAGAGTGGCCGACCAGCAGCGCGGCACCATGGGGATCATGGCCGTCCTGATGGGCATGTCCGGCCTGTACGCGGCCATCGCGGTCGTCAACGCCGTCGTGATCGCCGCCGCCGAACGCCGCACCGAGTTCGCCGTCGCCCGCGCCACCGGCCTGACCCGCGCCCAGGTGGTCCGGATGGCGGCCATCGAGTCGGCCGCCGTCACGTTCATCGGCTTGTCCCTGGGGGCTTTGGTCGCGGCAGGGGCTTTGGCGGGCTTCTTCCCAGAGACCCAGGGCGTCCGCATCCTCGCAGTCCCCTGGCCCCTCCTAGCCCTGCTGACCGCGGCTTCCCTTCTCGTCACTCCCGCGGCCGCCGCCCTGACCGCCCTCGCCGCTACAAGACCGTCCCCCACGGCTTTGGTCGCCGCCCGCGAATAGAGCCTCGTCGAGCCCCGACGCAGGTGAAAAAAGGTTTGAGCGAGACGGCGCCCCGTTGCTACCTTCGCGGTCGACCGTGAAGAAGTCGCAAGGAGGTGAGGACCCGTGAACACAGTCACCCATGGGTGCTCCCTCAGCCTGTCACGGTCCGGCGACTGACGTCCGGAGTCGCCAGGAGCGCCTGAGATCGAGGCTCTCCTGGAAGGAGACTCCGATGGACGCAAAGCCTTCTACATCCAGCCTGAGCGATAACGCGGTCTTGGTCACGCGCGTCGCGGACAGGCACTGGCATGCACTGGACGACGACCTGGTGGTCGGCCGCGGATATGCCGAACACCGGCCCGACGGACGCCTGTTCGTCAGCATCGACGCCTGGCAAGACGCCACCTTCGACCAGCTCGCCGAGGCGATGCTGGCGGAACTGCCGGCGCCGCTCTACACGGTGGTCGATGAAGCCGACGTCGACCTGACCGCTCGCTGGCAGCGGGTCGGTTTCACGATCCGGCGCCGCGAGTGGGAGTACGTCGTGCCCACCGACCCGCAGGTCACCGGGCTCGACAAAGTCCTGCCGCCTCCGGGCGTCACGATCGTGCCCGCCGGTCAGGCGGACGAGAACCTGCTGCGGGAGGTGGACCGCGCGATCCGCGACGAAGTCGAGTCGACCGTCGGATGGTCGCAGTCGATGCCCGCGGAGGTGCTCCCCCGCCCGGGCGACGACACCATCGTCGACCCGTCGAAGTACGCGGTGGCCGCGGCGCCCGGCCGCTACCTGGGCCTGATCCGGGTGGTGACCGTGCGCCGCCCGCGCATCGGGCTGATCGCGGTCCGTGCCGGCGAGCAGCGCCGCGGCATCGCGCGGGCACTGCTGGCCCACACCCTGGGCACGCTGCACCGCTCCGGGTTCACCGCGGCCTGGGCCGAGGCCCAAGAGTCCAACCGAGCAGCCATGGCGCTCTTGGAGGGCATCGGCGCCCGGCAGATGGGCAGCAACCTGGAGCT
Organism: Spirillospora sp. NPDC049024; assembly: GCF_040649235.1. Lineage (NCBI taxonomy): Bacteria > Bacillati > Actinomycetota > Actinomycetes > Streptosporangiales > Thermomonosporaceae > Spirillospora > Spirillospora sp. NPDC049024. Next base: position 95,343 of record NZ_JBEZFD010000002.1, on the reverse strand, counting down.
GGTGCGATGAGGAGCAAACACGGCATCGAAGTCGAGGGCAAGGTCGTCGAGTGCCTTCGCAGCGCCATGTTCACGGTGGAAATCGAGGGCGGCCACCGGGTACTCGCCCACATCAGCGGCAAGATGCGCAGGAACTTCATCAAGATCTACCTGGAAGACCGGGTCCTGGTGGAGCTCACGCCATACGACGTAACCCGCGGCCGCATCGTCTTCCGCTACCGCAACTAGCGGTCGCCACCGTCCCTTGTAGCTGATCCCGGGGGTGTGTATTGCTGTGGAGGGCAGGGCATGCGCTCTGCCCTCCACGCCATGTCAAGCGGACTCGGTCGGGAGGCCCGCCTCCACCCAGTCCTGGATGCCCTCGCGGTACTTGCGGACGTTGGTGTAGCCGAGAGCGGTGAGCCGATCGGCGACCTGGCCGCTGTTGGCGCACGCCGGGTTGGAGCAGTAGGTGACGATCGCGGCGTCGCGGTCGGGCAGCAGGGTCGGCGCCTGGGCGTCGACATCGGCCGAGACCAGTTCGAGCGCACCGGGCAGGTGCTGCTTGGCGTAGTACTCGCCGCCCAGGGTGTCGAGGACGGTCACGCTGCCCGCTTCGATCGCTGCCTTCAACTCGTCGCGGGTGATGAGTGCGGTCATGCCAGTACCCTTCGACTTAATAGGACTGTGGTCCGGTTAAATGCGCACACTATGCGGACTACAGTCCGCTTGCAAGTGGTGTCGCAGGGACTGAGCCCACGGCCCCATGGCCGGATCGTGAGCTCCCGGTTCGGGCACACGCCGACTGCGAGCCTCCTGGCACTGCATCCGCTCCCGAGGTTGGGCCGTTCACCCCTGCCGACGTTCGAGCCCGCCCGTCCCGCGAGGTGGGCGGGCTTCGGACTTGGGCGCGGGCCGGTCAGCGGGAGAGGTCGTAGAAGTGGAGGTTGAAGGTTCCGTCCTCCCAGCCCCCCAGGTAGAACCAGTTGTCGCCGCTTTGTATGTGCCAGTGCGACGTTCTGGGGAGGTCCCAGCGCTTCTTTCCAGTGGACGCGTCGCGGACGACGCCGTGCTGGTCATCTTCGTCGTCGGACCACCAGAGCAGCACGCTTCCACCGACGAGCGGCTGGTAGTCGTGAAACTCCATGTCGTCGACCGACGCGCCGCCGGCCTGCCACATCTGCTGGCCCGTCGACTCGTCGAGCGCCCGGACCGTGCTGCTCTTCTCGCCGGTCCCGTGGGCGGTGAGGACGATGCGCTCGTCGGCGCCGATCGGTACACCTCGTTGCCGGGCCGTCCAGCGCGGCTTGCGGGTCTTCAGATCGAATGCCTGCGTCCGGGCGCTGCGGGTGGCGAACAGGAAGGCATCGGAGGCCGTCCCGTACTCGTGTGCGGGCGTGCTCTTCAACCGGCACATCCGGCCGGAGTTGTAGAACGGCAGCCGGACCCGCCCCTGACGCTTTTCGTGGCGCAGGTCATGTATCCCAATAGAGTAGCGACAGGAGCGCTGTTTGCCTTCTCTCTCCGTTATCACCAGAAAATTGGAAGCGATGCCCGGGTCCCCAGATCTGTACTGAACCTGCGCCGTTCGTCTCCCGGTGGTCGCGTCCACGGTGGTCGCGGTCGGCTTTCTCTTGTCCTTGAGCTGGGACGGCTTGCTCAAGAGCAGGAGGTGCCGACCCGACGGGCGGGTGTCGATTTCGTTGACGTACTTCTGAAAGAGCTTGTTGTAGGACACCCAGGTGTCCGGCTGCGCAGGCAGGGTCCATGAGGGTCTGCCGGTGCGAAGGTCACGACGCGAGACCGTGCACGCCTTCGGGCAGTCGGAGGTGTAGACGGCGTCCTTGAACACGGTCACTTCGCCGTTTCTCAGACTGTCCTTCCACAGGGTGCGTCCCGTCGCCGCGTCCAGCGCCATCAGCCATCCACCCCGCCCCGGCGAGTTCCCTGGTTCCTCGGTGCCGGCATTGGTCAGGACGACCACATCGCCGGCCACCTTCACCTGCCGGATCGCATAGGAGAAGCGTTCGAACGGATGGCGATAGGACCAGCGCTGCCGACCGGTGCGCCGGTCAAGGCCGATGACGGTCTTGTCCGCCCAGAGGATCACCGAGTCCGCGGTCGCGCCCGTCGCCTTCACCTTGGCGATCTCGAGTTCGGCGCGCCAGGTGGGCGCCTGCCCCTCGTCCCCGAATCCGCAGCCCGTCAGGCCGACGGTCGCGATGAGCGTCCCGGCCAGGAGGCCTCGCCTGATCTGCGCGGCCTGCTTCATTTCGCGCACAACCGATCGACTCTTGATCATCTTCACCGCCCCGCGCTCCCGGCGTCGCCTGAGCCCGGCTTCTCCCGTCCACGGGAAAGGTCGTAGAAGAACAGGTCGTAGTCGTCGTCCTCGCCCAGGTGCCCGTATGGCGAAGCGGCGAACCAGTCGTCCCCTGCACCGGTCATGAAGCAGCACCGCCCGAACGTGTGCCACTGCCTCTGCCCATTGGCGGCGTCGAAGACGACACCGCGCCCCTCTTGGTCGGTGTGCCGCTCATACCAGAACAGCGCTCTGCCTTCGACCAGGGCTCCCGGGCGGTCGAACGAGAAGTCCGAGTTACTCGTCTGCCACAACTGCCGACCGGTCACCGAATCGCGCATCCGGTAGACGGGACCGCTCTCGCCCAGCCCGGGAGTCGCCTTGGTCAGGACGAACCGCCGATCGGCCGCGTAGATCCGCTCGCCCGTCCGGAGCGTCCAGCGAACCGCGCCCGTGGCCAGGTCGAACACATGCGTCCGCCAGTCGGCGTCGGTGAACACCAAGGTGCCGGGCGGCCCGAGATCGGATTCGTCCACCCCCTGTTTCCAGTCCAGCGGGCAATAGGTACCGGTCGGCCCCTCTATCCCTGCGACCCGTGCCCGCCATCTCTGACTGCCATCGTGCAGATCGATGCCTCGCAGTACGTGCGTGCACGGAGGCTCCGCGGTCACGGCCTCCTTGATCACAAGAAGCCCGGGCAGGACGTTCACGTCCTGCCCGTCGGTGCGGCCGGCCCCACCGCGCGCGTACGGGACGCGGGCCAGCCGTCTCCCGGTCGCCGCGTCCACGCTGGTCGCCAGACCTTCGCGTGCACGACCGCCCGCGCGCAGGAGCACCACCTGCGGGCCCGACGTACCGGTCTCGAGTGGCGGGGCGTCGTAGCGCACGCCCCTTTTCTGCGATCCGATGTCGGTATCCGCGACGCGCGTGCCCGACGGTTCGGTCAGAGACCACACGGTTCGTCCGGTACGGAGTTCGCGACGGGACACCAGGCACTTCTTGGCGCATTCGGCGACGTAGACCCCGTCCTGGAAGACGGTGACGGCGCCTTCGCCGAGGTCGTCCTTCCACAGCGCACGACCGGTGGCGAGGTCCAGGACGGTCAGCCGGTCGCGGCCCCGCTCCGGCCGCCGGAGCCGGTCGGAGAAGACCACGGCCACATCCCCGGCGATCTTCACCGCTCCGCCGTCATCCGCCAGCGTCTCGGTCTGGTCGCGGTACGTCCAACGCAGCTTCCCGGTGCGTCGCTCCAGACCCGTTACGGTGTCGCCCCACCAGAGGAGCACGGTGTTCTCACTCGCCAGCACGGCGGAATCACCGTCGAGGCCGCGGAGGTTCACCTCGGCGGTCCAGTGGGGCGGGCGCCCCACGTCGTAGTCGAATCCCAGCAGACCATAGGACGTCAGGAGGAGGGCCCCGGCCAGCAGGCTCCTCCTGATGCGCGGCGCCCCTCTCAGCCATCGCACGGTCGCGACCGGCAAATCCTTGATCATCCGGGGGACCCTACCAGCGCGGATTGCCACCTAACATGGTAGATATATCCAATTTGCCAGTACTCGATCGTCGCACCGGGTCGCAACGGCCAAGTCGCGACCACTCCGAACGCCCCGATCGTCCCTCGCTCCGCCCATTGCCGCGCGCAACTCGGCGCCTGCGTTCACCAACGCGCCCGCCCTCACAGCCCCTGGCACTACGACCTGACCCTGACCAAGTGCCGACTGATCGTTGACGCCCAAGCATGCAAAGCCGTCCACACCCTGCAGCTTCGCAAGGCCACATCACGCCAAAAGGCTCATTTGCGACCTTCCGCCGGACCCACTCCTGCCGTGATGGCGCGGCCCGCATCGTTCCGCGAATCCCAATCCGGCCGCCATTAAGGTCGACCTGCACGAAAAGCCGGATGCTCGCCATCTCCGACGAGGACGTAGTCGTAGTACAGAGGGAAGCCCTCTTCGTCCTCGGGGTATTCATGGCTGCTGTGGTTCGCAAAGATCATGGCCAGCTCCTGGACCTCGAAGGCGAATTCCTCGGTGACCGTGTAGCGGGCTCGGAGGATCTCGTCGAGGTCGTCGGACGGAGTACGGAAGACGTCCGTCTCGCCGAGGAGCACGTGTACGTCGGCCGTCTCGTCGATGAAGCGCGATACGGCCACGGAGCTCACGACGTCGCCGCGCGTGGAGGCGATCGTGTACTCGAAGAGGGGCAGCCGGACGAGCAGCCGGATCTCCCCGCCCCGGGATGCCGTCACCCGCTCTACACGTGCACCCTCGATGTCTTCGGCGATCGACTGGGTCTCATCGAGGGAGGCGCCCAGCCGGAACGGGCCGATGCCCTCGCGCGGGAGAAGCGGAACGTCCATGTGTTCTCTCAATCCAACAGCACATCCTCACCCCTACGAGTGACGCCACGAGCCCGAGCGTCAGAAAGAGGCCAACCGCGCACACACCAGGCTCCGCCGGACCCGGCGAACGCCCGGACGCCCTGCTCAAGTCATGGAGATTCCTGCGGACGCTGCACGACTGCCGGCACCGCGCCGGCCGCCTCGCCAAAGCCGTCCAAACCCCTGCAACTCCGCGGGACTGCATCCCGCCAGGGCCGGACGGCGTTCCATGCCCGATCGAGGCATGGGGGCACCGGCAGGTTCGGCGGTCCGGCCCCTGACGCCCTGGGCCCGCCCGTCCGGCGACGCCGGGGGAAGCGCGGTCGCACCCCAGGGGGTCGGGTGCGGCCACTCGCCGGACGGGCGGGGGTTCTAGAGGGCGAGCCGCGCCCAGACGACCTTGCCGCGACCGCCGTTGACGTGCCGGTATCCGCAGCCGCCGGTCGCGAGGAGCCGCACCACCATCAGGCCCCGGCCGCCCTCGGCCTCGGGATCGGCCGCCGGCACGGCCGGCGGCGCGTGCGACGGGTCCCACACCCGGAACTCGATGGCCCTGTCCAATAGCGTGACCCACGCCAGGACCTCGTGCCCCTCGACGGCGTGCACCACGGCGTTCGTCGCCAACTCGGACATGATCGTGCGCCCCACGTAGTCGTGCTGCGCCAGCCCCCACGCCTCACACGCCTGCGTCACCAGCGAACGCGTCAGATACACGCTCTCGGGATAAGCGCGCCAGCGGAGAGCGAATTCGTTTGGCACCTTTGACGGAAGCTTGTCCCAATTGCCCTGAATGACATTCACGCCGGGCCACCTTTCTCGCCGAACCCGGTCCACACTTTGCCGCCGCCCGTTACGCTTGTCGCGTTTCGTTCAGTGATCCCTAGACGAAGGATCTTGAATGGCGAGAGTGGACCGCCTGGATCCCGATCACAATCTGTGGCACTGGCTGTCAGTTGACCTGCGGGTTTGGCGCGAGGAACGCAACCTTTCACAGGTCGACGTAGCCAACATTTGCGGCGTCGATAATTCCACGGTTTCAAACTGGGAATCGGGCAGCGCGAAAATCCCCCAGAAGCACACCGAAACTCTTGACCGGGTTTGGCGCACCCGTGGTCATTTCACCCGACTTCGGGGGCTTGCTGACAGCTCCCACGACCCGGACTGGTACCAGCAGTTCACTACCTACGAGCGGCGAGCGACGGCCGTCAGTCCATACTGCGCCCTTGTGATCCATGGCCTGCTCCAGACCCCGGATTACATGCGCGCCCTCATCGTGGGCGGTCAGAACATCGATGATGTGGATGCCGCAGTTGAGGAACGCGTGGCGAGGCAAGAAATACTCAAGGGTACTGAGCCGCCGAACCTCTGGGTATTGATCAAGGAGTCGGTTCTCTGGGACTGCATCGGCACACCGAAAATCATGCGGGAGCAACTCGCCCACCTGCTCGAACTGAGCCATCGTCCAGGAATGATCGTTCGCGTGGTCCCCCGCAGCATCGGCGCGCATCCAGGGGTCGACGGCTCGTTTACTCTCCTCCAAGTCAGTGGAGCCGAAGTAGCTTGGTCGGAGGCCGTCGGCGGCGGACGCCTGGTTACAGACCCTGTGAACGTTAGCGACTACCGGGTACGGTATGACCTAATTGGCGCTGACGCTTTGTCCCGAGATTCCACGAGGAGTCTCATAGCTAAGGTCATGGAGGCCATGCAATGAGCGAGTCGATTTGGCGCAAGTCCCGCCGGAGTGGCACAGGAGGTGCGGGGGGCCAAGAGTGCGTGGAGGTGGCCGCTCTCGCCGAGGGACGCGGCATCAGAGACAGCAAGGCGCCCGACACCGGCCACCTCACCCTCTCCCCCGCGAGCTTCGCCCAACTCGTCATCCGCGTGAAGCGCGGAGACCTGGACCTCTAACCCGCCGGACAGCACGGACGGCCCCGCCTTCGATCTATGGCGACACCCGAATCGACGCGAAGGCGAGGCCGATCCCGGGCCCTGACGCTGGGCACCAGGACACCCGCCCTCGCAAGCGTGCCGCTCCTGGCAGTCTTGTCGTTCCGGCCACCTGTGTCTGCGTACGCGCTACCAGCAGTTTCGCCAGCGTCTCGGCGAAACGCCGGGCCTCGCCCATGACCGCATCGGGGTCGCTGTAGATATAGCGCGCCCGTCCTGCCAGTTCCCCGAACGAGTCGACTGGTCCGCGCTGGTCTCGCTGTAGGGGCGGCGGCAGGGACGGCATCGCTGTCTCCCGAGAGCTTCACCAAACTCGTCGCCGGGCGGAGTAGGGCAGTCCGACTCGCCTGCCTGACGCGGCCGTTTCTCCTTCTCTCCGTCCGCCCTCCCTCACGGACTCGACGGGTAGCCTCATCGCGGTGCCCGTAGCGACGGGATACGGCGGCGCTGGTGGCCGGTGGCCTGGGCGTGGCGAGCCGTTGGCTTTTGGATGTGACGCATGGACTTGCTGCCCGAGGACGACTTCACCATCAGGCTCACGCGTGATCAGGCTCTGGTGCTCTCCGACTGGCTCGACCGCATGGAGGGCAACAAGGAGTTCGCCAAGCTGCTGAACGAAGACCGAGCCGTGTGGTCACCGATCCACCGCATCTCCGGAACGCTGGACAAGTCGCTGGTGGAAATCTTCATGCCCGACTACACGGCCCGTCTCGACGCCGCCCGAGAGCGACTCAAGGACACCCTCGGCGACCTTGGTCACCCACCGGCGGAACCCTAGAGCCCATGTCGCGCCTGCTGGAGTTGTCCGCGATCTCAGGTGCGGGTACCGGGGCGGTCGACGATCTTCTGGGTCACTTCCGCGTACCACGACAGGACGGTGCCCGGCTTCGTCGTGTACGGCTTGCCGTCATCGCCCTTATAGGTGTGCGGGTACACGACGTCCTCGCGAGAGCCCAGGTAGGCGTAGGTGGTGGGGTCGAGGATGATGCTGGTCTGTTCGCCTACGTCGTTGGTCCGGGCGAAGGCGACGCCTGGGCGGCCGGCGGCGTCCCGTACGTCCTTCCGCAGCGTCACGCCTTCGACCTTGGGCAGTGCACGGTAGACGGCCGCTCGCAGCTTGGGGGGCGACGGGTCGCGGAGGATGTCGTCCATGGTTTCGAAGACGTCCTCGGCGGACGTCTCGCCGATCTGGGTCGGATACCGGGCCGTGGAGAGGCGATGCAGGAGTGCGCCGGGTGCCGTGGGCAGCGTGTCGTAGTTGCCGAGGTTGAACAGCGGTCCATTCGTGTGGTTCTTCAGGTCGTACGGGGTGGAGGTGAATACGCGCAGCTTGCCGCCGAAATAGTGGGCCCGGCCGCCGCCGTCGACACGGTGCCAGTCCTCGAACGTTATCCGGGAATTGACGTCGACGCCTTTCCACCAAGTGCTCATGTCGAAGCCGCCCGCGCTCACCGCACGCGTGTAGACCCACTGTCTGGGACCGGGTTTGCGGTACGGCTGCCGCTCGGCGGCATGGGCGGCGCGTGAGCCCAGTTCGACCGCGCTGGCGAGCCGGACGTCAGGGAACGGTTGGACGTCCGTGGTGGGAAGCGCCGTTGAGGCATGTGTCGGACGTGGCGGCCCGTCGGAATCGTGCAGGATGACCACGCCCGCCACGGCGCCCGCGACCAGGATCGCCCCAGCCGGCAGGACCCATGGTGTGAGCCGTCCAAAGGCAGGGCGTCTGATCCGGCCCCATATGGTCCCGCCTGCGGGCCGAGGGGCGGGGCCGTCGCCGGCGGCCAGCGCGCGCAGGCCGCGCAGCACCGACTCCTCAGCCTCGGCGGACATCGGCGAGACGGTCTTGCGGAACTCCCGCACCTTCGTGAGTTCGTCCATCAGTGCTCCTCTCCGATCGAATCCACGTCGCCGAGCGCCCCGCGGATCTTGCGGCGGGCCCGGTTGAGGCGGGAGCGGACGGTGCCGATGGGAACGTCCAGCGCCGCCGCGACCTCCTCGTAGCTGAGTTCGGCCCAGGCGACCAGCAGCAGCACGTCGCGGTCGCGGCGGTGGAGTGCCGCGATCACCCCGGCCAGGCGGCGGTCCTCGACCTGCGCGTCCACCCGCCGGACGACGGCCTCCGCGAGCGGCTCGGGGAGCGGGTCGAGGCCCGTGCGCCGGAGTGCCCGGTACATGCGCTCCTCGGTGCGACGGTGCCGCGCGATGAGGTTGGTCTCGATCCCGTACAGCCAAGGCCGCGCCACCGGCTGCGCCAGGTCGTAGGAGGCGCGCTGCCGGAAAGCGACGAAGAACGTCTCGGCGACGATGTCCTCAGCCGTCTGCCAGCCGAGCCGTCGCGCCGCGTACTGCTGGATCTGGCTGCCGTACCGTTCGAACAGCACCGAAAAGGTCTCCGGTTCGGTCAGCGAGTGCCGGATCACCTCCGCGTCGCTCAGGACCCGCGCCTTTCGCTGATCGGCGGCGGCGCCGGTCACGGGTTGGGCCCATCTCGATGCGTCATGGCGTCCCTTCGTGTGGTTGCGATGGGTTGTTGCCCGAAAGCGCCACCCGAGTTCACGCGCCTATTCGCCCTGCTCCGGTACATGCGAGTCCTTCTGCGTCTATCTGCGTCCATCCGCCGTCGCCGCCGAGCCGACATCGGGGCGGCGCGGCGGGTCCGGTTGGCGTGTTCGGTGCTGGACGCCGCCCCACATCGCTGGTTGGTCGGCAGGCGCTGTTCGGGCTGGTTCCAAAGATCTGAGATTTCGTTGCCGGGGATGTCGAGAACGGAGGGGTGGCTCCGTCCCAGGGGCACGGGCGACCGAGAACCGTCGCTCGACGACGCGAGCCAAGGAGCGATGACCATGGAGCAGCACGAGATCAACGAGATCCTCAGCCGGCCGTTCAGCCAGGAGCTGCTGGCCCGCGATCTGACCCGCCTGGCCTATGTCGCCGAGGACGGCACGCCCCGCAACGTGCCGATCGCGTTCACCTGGAACGGCTCGCAGATCGTCCTGTGCACCAGCAAGAACGCCCCGAAACTGCGCCACCTGCGGCAGCGTCCCGAGGTCGCGCTGACGATCGACACCGAGGTGCACCCGCCGAAGATCCTGCTCATCCGGGGGCGCGCCGAACTCGACGTCGTCGACGGCATCCCGGACGAGTACCTGCAGATGAACGGCAGCTACGAGATGACGCCCGAGCAGCGCGTCGAGTGGGAGGCCGAAATCCGCTCGCTCTACGACGGCATGGTCCGGATCGTCGTCACCCCGACCTGGGTGAAGCTCATCGACTTCGAGACCACGCTGCCCAGCGCGGTCGAGGAGCTGGTCCGGGAGCGGGCCGAACGCCAGAACGCCTGAACCACCCGCATGGGCTCAGGGTCGCCTCATCACCATGGTTCAGGTGAAGCTCGCTGCCAGCAGCAGCCCGGCCGAACCGGTCAGCAGGACCGGGCAGATCTTGAACCAGACGACCGGCGTGCGGGCGCCGGTGAGGGTCGTCAGTGCCGCGAGGACGAGCAGCGCCCCCGCGATGACACGGTAGGTCCAGTCGGCGGCGGACGTCCCGCCGCCGACCACCGTGACCACGATGACCAGCACGGCGAACGACCACATGGCCACGGCTTCGGCCAGCCACTCCTGGGTCAGCACCCTTCGGTTGTCCTCAGTGATCTCACCGAACCCGGCGACGACGGCCCTGGTGGGAATCGCGTGCGAGATCCCCCACAGACCGACCAGGCCTGCGGCGAGGTAGGCGAGAACCTCCTCCATGCCACCACCGTCCATCGCCGCCCGTCCCGGCCTGGTCGAGAGCCCTTCGCACCGGACACCCGGCAGGGGCAGGCGGCCAGTATCGAGATCTTGTCGGCTGCCTGGTTTTCAGGGCCTCTGGATCCGGTCAGCCCATGCGGTTGGACGAGCAGGACGCGACCGCGAAGGGGCCAGTGGAAGTGTTGTCGGCGACCACCTTGCCGTTGACGCTGATCCGACAGGTGACCGAGCCCCGCTCGCCTGCGTTCTGGACGTCGAGCCGAAGAACGTCGAAGCCGCTGACCTTCCGGGACGCCGTCTGGCGCCACGGCAGCGACTGGCCGTTGGCCTGCGTCGAGGCCTGGCCGAACGAATAGGTGATGTCCGCTTGGGCCGCGCCGCCGGCGCCTTCTGCCTCCAGCACGACGCGGGTCTGCTTCTCCTCTGTCACGTCGCCGAGCGTGACCAGGATGAGGGTGATGACGATCGCCCCGATCAGGATGCCGAGGTAGCCGAGGACAAGGCCCGCGATCGCCATGCCCCTGCCGCTCTGGCCGGTCCTCTTGATCTGGGAGAGCGACACGTGGCCGAAGATGACCGCAAGGATGCTGCCGAACCAGCCCAGCCATGTGATGCCAAGGATCAACGAGACGATGGCCAGGGTGTTGGTGCTTCCCGGCTGCGGTTGCCCAGGAGGTGCTCCAGGCGGCGACCCTCCAGGGGGCGGTCCTCCATGGGGCGGTCCTCCATGGGGCGGTTCTCCAGGCGGAGGCGCTCCGCGGTCTCCGTACCCACCGCCCGGCACGGACATGACGGCCTCCCCCCAGGATCGACCTTTCTCGGTCAGCTACCCACAGTGATCACCCACTACACTCCGAACAAATCGGCGCCTCCGCCGTCCACATCCGCTTGCGGTGGATCGGGACGATCACCCGGACGTGTCGCGGTCTGCTGCCGTTTGTAGGCGGAGGTCGTTGGCGACTGCGAGGGCCAGGGCGATGCCGTCTGCGGCGTGGGCGCCGTGTTGCCAGGCTTCGGTGTAGGCCGCCGGGTCCAGGCGCTCGCGGACCCGGGTCTCGGTGCGGGTGTGGTGAAGGTGGAAGGGGCGGAGGCCGGTGAGCGCGGCGCCGGTCACCTGGCGCTGGCGGTGCGCGGCTCCCAGCAGGCGGGCGGTGTGATGGTGGTTCCCTAGGACGCTCGCCGTCCAGGCAAGCGTCTCGACGCCCCAAGCGGGGCCCCAGCGGTCGTTCATGGCCCGTTGCCGCAGGAGGGCGTCGCAGAGTGGTGTGAGCGCACTCGCCGGGTCGCCGTGCAGGAGGGCGGTGAGGCCCGTGGCCCATTGGGCCCAGGTGCGCGCCCACTCGGCTCCTGAGGCGTCGGCCTCGGCTACATAGGTTTCGCATGCGGACACGGCGATGCTCTGGTCCCCGAGGAACGCGGCCGCCATCGCCCAGAACATGGTGGCCATGTGGGCGTCGCCGATGTGGCCCGCGTCCCGCAGCCCCTCGCGTGCCCGGGCCAACCGCTCGATGCAGGCGGGGTCACCGTGCGCCAGCAGCATGTGGACGCCCTCGACGTAGGCCACGGGGGGAGCCTGCGCGCCCAGGTCGCGGCACTCGTTCATGAACGTCTCGGCGGCCGCCTGGTCCCCCTGGATGGACGCGATGAAGGCCTTCATGACCGTCACCATGATCGTCTCTTCGCGGCCGCCGGGGCCGAGACCGGCCGCGAGGCTTTCGAGCCAGTGGCGCGCCTCGCCCAGCGTTCCGCTGAAGAACCAGGACCGGGTGCGCGTGAGGTCGGCGGCGATGTCCGCACCGGTTCGGACCCGGTCCGGCTGGTTGACGCAGAACCCCAGGGCGGCGCGGAAGTTGGGCACCTCCGTGCGCAGCCGGTCCAGCCAGCCGACTTCTCGCGGGCTGCACCAGTCTGCGGCGGCGCCCGCCGCGAGGGAGTGGTAGTGGTCGCTGTGGCGGATGCGGTACTCGGTGGCGTCCCCGTCCCACCGGAGCCGGTCGAGCCCGTACTGGCGGATGGTCTCCAGCAGCCGGTAGCGCGCGGAGCGGCCGTCGCCGTCGACCACCACGACGGACTTGTGGATGAGGCCGGTGATCAGGTCGAGCACGTCGGCCCGGGCTATGCCGTCGCCCGCGCACACGGCCTCGGCCGCCCGGAGGTCGAAACTGCCGGCGAAGACCGAGAGCCGGGGCCACAGCCGGCGCTCCCCTGGCGTGCACAGGTTGTAGCTCAGGTCCATGACCCCGCGCAGCGTGCGCCGGTAGCGGTCCGTCGCGGGCGACTGGGGGACGGACAGCAGCCGGAAGCGGTCCTCCAGTCGTTCGAGGATCTCCTCGACGGTGAGGGACGTCAGGCGGACCGCCGCCAGTTCGATGGCCAGCGGGATGCCGTCCAGGCGCCGGCAGAGTTCGGCGGCGGAACCGCCGTCCCGCAAGGGAGCGGCGCATGCCGCCGCCCGGTCGCTCAGCAGGCGGACGGCCTCGCACGCGCCTCCGTCACCGCCGGGCCGGAGGGTCAGGCCGGAGACGAGCAGGACGTGCTCGCCCGGTACGCCCAGCCGCTCACGGCTGGTGGCGAGCACCCGGAGGCTCGGCGCCGAGCACAGCAGCCGCTGGACGAGCCGCGCCACGGCGTCGACCAGATGTTCGCAGTTGTCGAGCACGAGCAGCAGGTGCCGATCGCGCACGTGGTCGGCGAGGGCGTCCATCGCGGACCGCACCGACTGGTCGCGGAGCCCCAGCGCCTCGGCGACGGCGCGGGCCACCAGCGTCGAGTCCGTCAGCGCGGCGAGGTCGGCCAGCCATACCCCGTCGGGGAAGTGGGGCCTCATCTGCCCGGCGGCGCGCAGGGCCATCCTCGTCTTGCCGACTCCGCCGACTCCGGTCAGGGTGACCAGGCGCGACGCGCGCAGCAGGCGGCGCGTCTCGGCCAGCTCCATCTCCCGGCCGACGAAGGACGTCGTCTCGGCGGGCAGATGCCCCTCTCCGGCCGGCGATGCTCGGCGGGTCGCGGTGAGCTCGGGGGCGGAGGCGAGGATCCGCCGGTGCAGCGTCCGGAGTTCGTCGCCGGGATCGATCCCCAGTTCGTCGGCGAGGAGGCGGGTGACCTCGCGATAGCGCTCCAGCGCCTCCCCCTGCCGACCGCACTGGTAGAGGGCCAGCATCTGCTGCGCCCAGAAGCGCTCCCGGAAGGGGTGACGTCCGGTCAGCCTCCGCAGCTCCGGCAGTACGTCGGCGGGACGTCCGCACCGCATGACCGCGTCGATCCACAGTTCCTGCGCGGCGAGATGGCGCTCGCACAGCGCCGGGACGACGTCCTGGAACCGTTCCGCGGGCAGGTCGGCCAGGGGTTCGCCCCTCCAGAGCGCTAGCGCCTCGCCGAGCAGCTCCGCGGCGCGGTCGGGGTCGCCCGCGGACGACGCGGCGGCCCCCTGCCGGACGAGGGCGTCGAACCGGCGCGCGTCCACGCCCTCCGGCGGCACCTTGAGCACGTAACCGCGGCGATCGGTGACCACGATGCCCGGGCCGAGCGTCCGGCGGAGTCGCAGGACGTAGTTCTGGACGGCGTTCCGCGCACCTTGGGGCGGGTCGTCGCCCCACAGTCGGAACGCGAGGGCGTCCACCGAGACGATCCTGCCCGCGTCGACGAGCAGCGCCGCAAGAAGGACGCGGTGCTGACCGGCGCGGATCGGCACGCGCACGCCGTCGCGCACGGCCTCGAGGGGCCCCAAGATCCCGAACTCGTACCGGGGGTTCACTGTCCCAAGATATAACAATGCGTTAGTAAGCACATACTCTCCGCATCGATCTGCAGATCAGGGACCAGAGTGACCGCGACGTGACCGGGACGACAGCGCAGGTCGGGATGGTGGACAGCAAGACGCCGGAGGCGAACCGCCTACGGCGCGACGCTCCCCTCGCTGCGGCGGCGCAACCGCTCGCAGCCGACGAACCCTCGAAGGGATCCTTACTCATGACACGCAAACCCACCGCCCTGCCCGCACGTACGGCTCGCGTGCTGGCTCTGGGGTCGGCGTTCCTCGCCCTCACCGCCGCAAGCGTCGCCGCGGCGGGCGCGGCGGGCGCGGCGGGCGCGGCGCCCCGCGACGCCGCGGCCCCGTCCGGCACCACCGCGGCCCTCGAGGTGCGCCAGACCTACCGGAACGACGCGACCAAGCGTTGCCTGGACGACCACGGGGCTGAGAGCCACCTGCGCACCTTCCCCTGCAACAACACCGACTTCCAGAAGTGGGAGGTCTTCGCCGTGGGCGACACTCGCATCCTCAAAAACGTCGCTACCGCACGCTGTCTGGACGACCACGGCGCCATGGGGAACCTGCGCACCTTCCGCTGCAACGACACCGACTTCCAGAAGTGGCGCGTCACCCCGTACGAGGGCGGCGCCATCCAGCTCAAGAGCGTGGCGACCGACCGGTGCCTGGACGACCACGGGGGCCTGGGCAACCTGAGGACCCATCCCTGCAACTGGCAGCACTACCAGGCCTGGCGCTGATCGGGGGCCGCCAGGCCGGCTGATCGGAGGTCGCCAGGCTGAGAGGCGGTGCGGTCCGGCCTGGCCGCACCGCCTCGGCCGAGGTCGCCGACGGGCAAGCCGGGGCAGCGGGGCTGCCGATACCTGCGTCAACTCGGCTTTCCCGCTGTCGGCGCCCTGGTCGCCGGCATCAGCGCGGGAGCGGGTTCCCGCTTCCGCTCCGCGAACGCGACAGCGGCGCTTGCGCGGCATTCCGGTGCTGGGGACGAGGAGCGCCGGGCCGTCAAGCGTCCGGCGCTCCTGGTCGTTTTGTGGAGATAGCAGAGACGGGTCCGAGGGGCGACCCGGTCGGCTCTGACAGCGCATCTCTGTGACCTAGGTCACTTATCGATGGTGTCGAGATCCTGGACGCGGGTCCGAGGTAGCGGCGAGACCCGTCGACAGAGGAGGAATCCATGGCCGCCGCCATCGCCCCGTCGTCCCGCACCGCCCGTCCCACGTCCCGCGCGTTGATCGCGGGGGCTCTCGCAGGGCCGTTGTTCCTCGTCTCCGCCGTCACCCAGATGGCCATGCGCGAGGGCTTCGACGTCACCCGGCACCCGATCAGCCAGCTCGCCACCGGCGGGCTCGGCTGGATCCAGATCGCCACGTTCGTGCTGACGGGGCTGGGCTGCGTCGCCCTGGCCGTCGGCCTCAAGCACACGATCACCGAGGGGGTCGGCCGGCGGACCGTGCCCGCCTTCGTCGCGGTCTTCGGGGTCGGGCTGGTCGCCGCCGGGCTGTTCCCCATGGATCCGGAGAACGGATTTCCGGTCGGCACCCCGGAGGGGCCCGTCGCCCGGATGTCCTGGCACGGTGTCGCGCATTCGGTCGCGGCTGCCGTCGCCTTCACCGCGCTGGCCATCGCGGCCGTCATGATGGCCGTCCGCTGCGTGCGCCGGCGGGCCGTGTGGCCGGCCGTGCTGAACGGCGCCGTGGCGCTCGTCCTGCTGGTGCCGATGTCACCGGATCACATGAGCCTGCAGATCGCGCTCAACGGCCTGGTCGCCTTCAGTTGGACGACCGCCGTCGCGGTGTCCCTGCACCGCCCGTCATACCCGGCTTGACCTGGTTAGACGGCTGGAACCCGGTCCCGCACACTGGTGAGGCAAGGAGAGGATCGCCATGAGATACCTGCTGCTCAGCTACACCCCGGCCGCCGCCTGGGACGCCGCGACCGCCGACACCCCGTCGGAGGAGGCGCTCGCCGCGTTCGCCGAGTACCAGGAGTTCCAACGGGAACTGACCGAGACCGGCGAGTTCGTCGCCAGCGAGGGCCTCGGCCATCCGGTGGTGAGCACCACGGTCCATAGGGGACAGAGCGGCGTGGTCGCGACCGACGGGCCGTTCGCCGAGCTCAAGGAGGTCCTGGCCAGCTTCGCCGTGGTCGACGTGACCGGCCGGGAGCGAGCCGTGGAGATCGCCTCGCGGATCGTCGAGGTGCTCGGCGAGCCCATCGAGATCCGTCCGATCATGGGGGAGGAGTTCACGGCGTGAACGGCGAGGTCGAGCATCTGCTGCGCACGGAGGCGCCGCAGGTGCTCGGCGCCCTGGCGCGGCGCTTCGGCCGCTTCGACATCGCCGAGGACGCCGTCCAGGAGGCGCTGCTGGCCGCGGGCCGGGACTGGTCCGCCCACGGCGTGCCGAGTGATCCGCGGAGCTGGCTGATCAGGATCGGTTACCGGCGGATGGTCGACCTGCTCCGCTCCGACCAGGCCAGGCGCCGGCGCGAGACCGAAGCCGGGATGGCCGACCTGGCCATGCGGGAACCGTCCCGCCAGGCCGGTCCACCGCAGGAGATGGACGACAGCCTCACCCTGCTGATGCTGTGCTGCCACCCCGCGCTGAGCACCACGTCCCAGGTCGCGCTGACCCTGCGTGCGGTCGGCGGCCTGACGACCGCCGAGATCGCGCACGCCTACGGCACGTCCGAGGCCACCATGGGCACGCGGATCAGCCGCGCCAAACAGCAGCTCGCCCGTGCCGGCGCCCGCTTCACTCCGCCGACCGACGCCGACCGGGACGCTCGGACGGCCGCCGTGATGCAGGTGCTCTACCTGGTCTTCAACGAGGGCTACACGGCCACGGCGGGTCGCGAGCTCGCCCGCGTCGACCTGACCCGGGAGGCGATCCGGCTGGCCCGCATGCTCCGCGCCTCGCTCCCCGACGACGCCGAGGCGGCGGGCCTGCTGGCGTTGATGCTGCTCACCGACTCACGGCGGGACGCGCGCACCGGCGCCGAGCGCGAACTCGTGCCGCTGGACGAGCAGGACCGCGCGCGGTGGGACCCCGAGCTGATCCGCGAGGGCACCGAGCTGATCGACAGCGTCTGGAACCGCGGCGCGGCGGGTCCGTACCGGCTTCAGGCGGCCATCGCGGCCGTGCACGCGGCGGCGGCGTCGCCGCAGGAGACCGACTGGCCGCAGATCGCGTTGCTGTACCTCTGGCTCGAACGGCTCGCCCCTACCGCGCCCGTCCGGCTCAGCCGCGTGGTGGCGGTCGCCCAAGCGTACGGACCGGCCCGGGGTCTGGCCCTTCTGGACGATCTCAACAGGCGGCACCACCTGGACCGGGAGCCCCTGACCCGGCAACGGGAACGTGCGGTCCGCGCCCACCTTCTCCAGATGACCGGCGACACCGCCACCGCAGCCGACCTGTACCGCCAGGCGGCCGCCCTGACCGGCAACCAGGTCGAACAGCGCTACCTGCTCGCCAAAGCCGACCGTCTCGCCTGTGGGCTCCACCCCGGTCCCTCCACATCGAGATATCGTGGTCCGTCGGTTTGATTGACGAGGGGATGGCGCATGGCGGCGGTGGCGGAGTTGGGTGCCGAGGAGCTGATCGAGGCGTTCAAGGCCCTCGGGAATCCCGCGCGACTGCAGATCATGCAGTGGCTCAAGGACCCCGAGAAGCACTTCGGCGAGTGGGAGCCGATCGCGGACCGCCAGGCGGTCGGCGTGTGCGTCACGCACATCCAGGCGAAGGCGGGGCTCGCCCAGTCGACCGTGTCCAGCTACATGAGCACGCTCGAACGGGCCGGGCTGGTGCGTTCCACCCGGGTGGGCAAGTGGACCCACTACCGGCGCGACGAGGAGCGGGTGGCGCGACTGGCGGAAGCGCTCGCCGTCACCATCTGATTGACGAATCGCGATATGTCGATATGATCTCCTCATGTCGACTCCTGATGCTGCGCCCAATGCCCTGATCGTCCACGCGCACCCCGAACCCGCCTCGTTCAACTCCGCCCAGATGGCGACCGCGGCGCAGGCCCTGCGCGACGCGGGATACCGGGTCGACGTCCTCGACCTCTACGCCGACGCATGGGCCCCGACGCTCGTCCGCGATGAGTTCGCAGCGGTGGAAGGCCACTTCAAGCCGCAGGCCGAGCAGATGCGCGCGGTCAGGGACGGGACGCTCGACGCGACCGTCCGAGCGCACCTTGACCGGTTGCTCGCCGCCGACCTGCTCGTGCTGTCGTTCCCGATGTGGTGGTTCTCGCTGCCCGCCATCCTCAAGGGATGGGTGGACCGGGTCTTCGTGATGGGCGCGGTCTTCGGCGGGGACCACGGGCTCTTCGAGGACGCGGCGCTCGTGGGCAGGCGGGCGATGCTGCTGTTCACGACCGGCGGGTCCAGGGAGTCGTTCCTGCCTGGCGGCGCCTTCGGCCCGATGGACGACTTCCTGTTCCACATCCACCGCGGAATGCTGGAGTTCGACGGCTACGAGGTGCTCGACCCGGTGGTCACCTACGGCCCGGCCCACATGAGCGACGAGGAACGGGCGGCGGCGCTGGACGCGGTCAGAGAGTCCGTCAAGCGTGTCGCGACGGATTCCCGGGCACGCGACGTCTCACTGGTGTGAGTCGACCTCAGCGGTGAACCGCAGGACGCGTTCGTTGACGCGGTCGGCGCATTGGCCGGAGACGGCGTGCGTCGCTTCGGCCCACAGTTCCGCCTGGACCTTCGGGGATCAAGACCGCGATCACTTCAGCACACGGAACCGGAGGTCGGTGAGCCCGCCCGTCCCGCCGAGTTCGGTGCGTTCGAGGTCTGCTCGGAGCGTCGCGTCGGAGACCAGGCGCACGCCGTCGCCGAGCAGGACGGGGGCCAAGTGCACGAGGATCTCGTCGAGCAGTCCGGCCTTCAGGCATTGGCGGGCGACGTCCGCGCCGAAGACCACGACGTCGCCTCCGTCGGCCGCCTCGCGCGCCGCGGCGAGGCCCGTTTCGATCGCACCGGCCAGGAACGTGATCGACGGATCGGCGGCCTCCGGCACGGGCCGGTGCGTCATGACGAACACCGGCCCGCGCCAGGCCCCGCCGTAGACGCCGTCGAGCCCGTCGTAGCGCTCCATCGCCACGTCGTACCAGTTGCGTCCGGCCAGCAGCGCCCCGGTCGTGCGGACCACCTCCCGCGCCGAGGCGGGCATCCGATCCGCGTGCCCGGAGACGAAGTCCATCGACTCACCCGGTCCGGTGATGAATCCGTCGAGCGACATCGTGATGTGCCAGCGCACGAGACCTGTCATCGCTGCTCCCCGGCTCGCATGGATCGTCTGGATGTGTCCGTCCGGGACGATCCCACACGCCCCGGACACTCTCGTGCGGACGGAGCCGGGCGCATGGTGCTGAGGGGAGGTGGTCTGTGCGAGGTGTGGAGCGCGACGGCTACGGCCCTGTCCGCGGCGTCATGTGCGAGCGCCGGCAGAGGGAGGCGCGCGCCCGGGCGGCGTCGACCGGTGCGCACGCCTCCGCGCCTCCGCGTGCCTCAGCGGGTGCCGAAGTTCTGCGTCCAGTAGGGGGTTCCGGCCTTGAGCGTGACGCCCACGCCGATGTTCTTGAACTTGCAGTTCAGGATGTTGGCCCGGTGGCCGGAGCTGTTCATCCACGCCGACATCACGGCGGCGGGGGTCCGCTGGCCGTAGGCGATGTTCTCGCCGTAGGTGGACCAGCGGTAGCCGGCGGCGGTGATCCGGTCGCCGGGGTTCTTGCCGCTGGGGTTGGTGTGGTCGAAGAAGTTGCGGGCGACCATGTCGTTCGAGTGGCCCTGCGCGGCGGCCTGGAGCCGGGAGTCGACCGTCAGGGCGCCGCATCCGTTCTTGGCGCGCTCGGCGTTGGTCAGGGAGACGACCTGCTGGGCGAGCGTGCCGCCGCCGCTGCCGCCGCCGGGTGCCGTGGAACGGGGCACCTGCGTGGTCGGCCGCTTCTTCTTCGGCGGTCGCTTCGTGGTGTGCTTCGCGGGCTTCTTCGCGACGGTCGAGCGCTTCGCCGTCTTGGCGGCCTTGGGTTTGGCGGCCGTCACGTTCGTCTTGGCGGGGGACGGCGAGGCCGGCGCGGGTGCCGCGTGGTCGGCGACCGGGCGGGAGTCGGCCGGGTCGTCGGAAGAGCCGGTGAGGCCGTAGGCGATCCCGCCGGTCAGGGCGAGCACGCTCGCGCTCGCGCCGATGGCGGCCCACCACCGGCCGCTCGGACGCGACGCCCGTCCGCTCGGACGCGGCGCCTGTTCGCTCGGACGCGACGCCTGTTGGCTCGGGCGCGGCGCCCGTCCGTAGCTCCCGCGGCGCGTCCGGGGGCTCCGTCTCGACCCCGTGTTGTTCCTCTCGCTCACGTAAGCCTGCCTTCATGGGTTCCAGGTGAATTGCCGGACACCTGGGAGACCCTCGGGCACTGTACGGATAACAGAAACCGCGTCCGGAATCTGAAGATCGGGCTTCACCTGGGAGGACGGGCGAGCGGCTCGGGTCGGTCGTCAGGAGGTGCGAGCGTCGTAGTTCTCGCGGTTCGCCTGGACCTCGTCCATGTGCGTCTGCGCCCAGCTTCGGAGCCCGCGCGTCATGTGGTGCAGCGAGAGACCGAGGTCGGTCAGCTCGTAGGAGACGGTGACGGGGACCGTCGGCGTCACGGTACGGGTCAGCAGACCATCGCGCTCAAGCAACCGCAGCGTCTGGGTCAGCATCTTCTGGCTGACCCCGGCCAGAAGCCGAGAGATCTCGGAGTAGCGCATCGCCTTCGGAGCGTCTGCGTGTGCCGCACCGGTCTGGCCGGCGCCGTCGTCGCCGCCCAGCGCACACAGGATCAGGACGACCCATTTGTTGGAGATCCGGTCGAGCAGCTTCCGGCTGGGGCATGCCGCCAGGAACGCGTTGTATTCGACCTTGGCCTGATCCCTCTTCTGGGCCGCCTTCATCGTCGTCACTGATCGCACCTCTCACCGATGGGTGGGTTACGCACTCCAGAGTGCCTACTTCCCGATGGGAAGTTGCTCTCCAATACTGATGCGGGGGCCGCCGCAGGCGCCACCCCTTCCAGTGCGCGACGAAAGGCAACAGGATGAGCACCCCTTCCCTCACTCTTCCCGGCGGCACCTGGCCCCTGGGTGATCTGACCGTCACCCGGTTCGGCTACGGCGCCATGCAACTGGCCGGTCCATGGGTCATGGGGCCGCCCGCCGATCGCGATGCCGCCCTGGCCGTTCTGCGCGAAGCGGTCGACCTCGGCATCACCCACATCGACACCAGCGACGCTTACGGGCCGCGGGTCACCAACGAGTTGATCCGCCAGGCGCTGCACCCCTATCCCGAGTCTCTGCACATCGCGACCAAGGTGGGCGCGACCCGCGACGAACAGGGCGGCTGGCCTCCGGCCCGGCGCCCTGAAGACCTGCGCCGCCAGGTTCACGAGAACCTGGAGTCCCTCGGGCTCGACGTGCTCGACCTGGTCAACCTCCGGCTCGGCGACGCCGAAGGCCCCCGGCCCGGTTCGCTCGCCGAGGCGTTCGGAACGCTGGTCGAACTCCAGCAGGAGGGCCTGATCCGCCGCCTCGGGGTCAGCAACGCCACCGAGGAGCAGGTCGCCGAGGCGCAGAGCATCGCGCCGATCGTGTGCGTGCAGAACATGTACAACCTCGCCCACCGCCACGACGACAAGCTCATCGACCGGCTCGCCGCTGACGGCGTCGCGTACGTGCCCTTCTTCCCCCTCGGGGGCTTCACCCCGCTCCAGTCCTCGGCGCTCTCGGCGGTCGCCGCCCGGTCGGAGGCGGCACCGATGTCCGTCGCACTGGCCTGGCTGCTGCGGCGATCAGCGAACATCCTGCTCATCCCCGGCACCTCGTCGACGGCACACCTGCGCGAGAACATCGCGGGCGCGGGACTCTCCCTCTCCGGTGAGGACCTGACCGAGTTGGACGGCATCGGGCTCGGGTCGACTCCCACGGACTGAGCCGAACCATCGCCCCATAGGGCACGAGGACAGCGCGGGAGGACGCATTGCCTCAGGCGTAGGAGCCGGGCGCTGGCGCGCGTCCCGGAAGGCATCTGGTTTTCGTCGGCTGGAGCGCACAATGCGAGTAGGAGAGGGGCGGTGCGAGGGATGGAACGCGAGCACTACGGCCGCCTTCTGCGGCTCGCTTACCTGGTGCTGGACGAGGGGGACGATCCGCTCGGGCAGGCTCGCCGGGCCGTCGCCGAGGCCCTTCGGGGGCGGCAGGGCGGGTACCCGGCCATGCGGACGCGGCTCGTCTCGATCCTCCTCGACGACCCGCCCGCCGGACGACGCCGCGGGCAGCGCCTCCTGTTCGAGCCCGCGCGGACGCCGCGAGGACCGGTCCGGGCGGCCTTGCTGGAGCTGTCGCCGCGCGAGCGGCTCCTCTATCTGCTGCGTCGGGACGGCCTCACCGCTCCCGAAGTCGTTGCGGAGCTGGGCGACCGGCACCCGGTCGACTTCCAGGACGTGGACCGGGCCACCGCCCTCGTCGGAGAGCCGACCGGGCTGGACGAGGCGGCGCAGCGCGACGAGATCGAGGCGTTCGAGCCCGACCTCGTGCGGCTTCGACCACCGCTCGCCGGTCGGGCCGTCCGGCATGCCGCCGTGGCGGGCGTGCTCGTGGCGGCGCTGCTGCTGGTCACCGGGGCCGTCATCGCACGGCCGGGCGGTTCGGTCGAGCCCGGCAGGGTCGACCCGGCGGCGTGGCGGGTGTCCGGTGCGCCGACCATCTACGAGTGGCCCGCTCACGGCGGGCTGCTCCATGACGAGCGGCTGCTGCGCCGGGCAGCCGGCGCGTGGCGGGACGACCGCCGTGATCCGCCGGTCGGACGCGTCGTCGTCCTGTACGCCGGGACGGTGGACGGCGCGTCCCTGGTCGTGCTGCGCGACTCGCCCGGTCCTCGGGACACCCCCAGCGTGGCGCAGTACTTCGAGCGGCGCCTGTCGCGCGGTGTGGAGTCCGTCCGCAAGCTGGAGACGGACGCGGGGCAGCTCATCATGCTGGGCATGACGTGGCGCTACCTCGTCCCGCCATGGCTGCGGGACGTGCGGGCGGCGGTGCCGTCGGGGCGGGCTCCGGACTGGCGGCCGGTGGCGGTCCGGGACGGGCTGAGCGATCCGCTGCCGTGGCACTGGTTCATGCCGCGCTGCCAGAACTACGTGGTGTTCCAGATGGCGTTCGGGTCGCGGACGGTCACGCAGTTCGCCTCGAACGACCCGCGGTCCTCGGCGCCTCGGGTGCGGTTCCGGGATCCGGCGGAGGAGGCGAGACGGTCCGGATGGGCGGCGCTGCACGCGGTCGCCTGCGGAGGTGCCGCGACGCTGAGCGAATCCGGCGACCTGCGGCTCGGCCGGTTGTGGAGCGGCGGGCTGCCCGACGGGGGCGGCCGGGCGACGCTGCTGACGGTGGACGCGTCCTCGCCGTGGGGCGCCCCGGGCGGCTCGGTGCTGATGTCCGACAGCGGGCGCGCGATGTCCGGAAGGGGCGGGACGAACAGCGACTACTCCTCCCCCGCCGGGACGACGGCCGCCGCCGTGTGGTGGCGGTCGCCGCGTCGCTGGTACCTGGTGGCCGCGGCGGGCTCCGGCGTCACGCGGCTGAAGGCGGTCGGCGAGCTGGGCTCCCGCGAGGACACGGCGGACGGGACGCCCCTGCTCGTGGTGCCGGGCCCGCGCGGCGGAGCTTCGGCCCGGCTGCCGGTGGTCCAGGTCGTGGCGTACGAGTCGGACGGCGACCGCACGGTCATCAACCCCTCGTAAGCCGACCGGTGGCACCCATCCGGACGCCGAGACGGCCTGCGCCGACCTCATCAAGGCCGGCGGAGCCGCGCCTACTCCCCTGCTCCCCCGCGTCCCGGACCTCGGTGTTTTGAGGTCGGTGGTGTCATTTGAGGTTGGCGGTGAGGGTGCCCTCGGCGCCGAACAGCTCCTCGCGCCAGCGTTCCAGCAGTTCCGTGCTGTCGAAGTCGTCCGGGTGAAAGCCGGGCTTGTTGTAGGCGCGCAGCCGCCGGATGACCTCGCGCTTCAGGAACGGCGAGTGCCGCAGCGCGGCGAGGCTGCGGAGCAGGCGGCCGGGACGGTAGGTCGCGGGGTCGCCCAGCAGCGAGATGAACGTGCCGGTGACCACGAGGAACAGGAATCCCGCGCTGATGACCCGCATGGTCCGGATCCGGGTGCGCTCGGTGCCGCCGACCTGCCGGAAGACGTCGAACGCGACGGCCTTGTGCTCCGACTCCTCCAGCGCGTGCCACAGCAGGATCGACCGGACGCTGGTGTCGCCGAGCAGCCTCTGCGCGCGGGGGTCGGAGAGCAGGCACTCGGCCATGGTCGCGGTGTAGTGCTCCAGCCCGGCGGTGAAGCCGAGGCGGACGATCGGCGGCAGGAAGCGGTCGGCCAGGCGGAGGTCCCGCTTGACGACGGCGGAGATCCGGTGGGTGGGGTAGCCCATCTCGCGGAGCGTCCGGTTGAGGTGGTCGTGCTCGCGCCCGTGGACGACCTCCTGCCCGATGAAGCCCCGCACCTGCGCGGCGAGTTCGGGGTCGGCGATGCGGTCGCGGTAGTGCCGCACCGAGCGGACGAAGAAGTCCTCGCCCGGCGGGAACGTCGCCGACAGCAGGGCCACGAGATGGCTCATGACCAGGTCGCCGTCGACGTAGTGGCGGCGCAGGGACCCCTTCGGGTGGTCGAAGGCGACGCGGCGGGTCTGGATGGCGCGCTCTGTCATGTGGACCTCTCCTCGGACGCGGGGGATGTGTCGGGGGCCGAGTAGGCGTAGTCGTCCAGCGGGAACGTGCGTGCGGCGTGCGCGGCCTGCGCGGCGCTCGTCGGCCGCAGGTAGGGGGTGTCGCCGTGGTGGTCGAAGTAGTAGCTGTTGGCGGTGGCGCAGCCGTTGGTCGCCCACAGCGAGCCGGCGAGCCGGTCGCGCATGCGGTTCGTCCAGCGCTCGGTCGGTTCGGGACGGACCTCCACCGAGACCGCGCCCCGGCGGCGGGCCTCCTGGATCACGCGGACGACGTGGGCCGAGGTCGTCTCCACGAGCTGGTGCCAGGTGCCGCCGACCCAGCCGTACGGGCCGAACATCATGAAGTGGTTGGGGAGACCGGGGATGCTGATGCCCTCGTAGGACGCGAGCCGGTTCTCCGCGTAGAAGGTCGCGAGGTCGAAGCCGTCGCGGCCGCGGACCGGCGTCCGGCGGAAGACCTCGGGGTCGCTGGCCAGGCGGAACCCCGTCGCGAGGACGATCGCGTCCACGTCGCGCTCGCGGCCGTCCACGGTGCGGACGCCCGTGGCGGTGACCCGGTCGATGGCGTCGGTGACCAGCGTGACGTCCGGCCGGTTGAAGGTCCTGAGGTAGGTGTTGGAGACGGACGGGCGCTTGCAGCCGAGTCCGTAGCCGGGCGTGAGTCTCCGGCGCGTCTCGGGATCCTTGACCTGCGTCCGGTACCAGAGCGAACGGGCGAGCCGCGCGCCGCCGTGCGCGAGGTAGGGCTTCCTGCCGTGCCCGACGACCAGGTCGACGAGGACCATCTCGACGCCCCGCGTGGCCGCCCGGCGCACGGCGTCCTGGACGCGCGGGGCGCGCCGGAACAGCCGGCGGACCGGGCGCGGGACGGGCGCGTCCAGCTTCGGACCCACCCAGATGGGGGTGCGCTGGTAGACGTCGAGGCGCGCGGTCCGCGGCGCGATCTCCGGGATGATCTGGACGGCGCTCGCGCCCGTCCCGATGACCGCGACCCGCTTGCCGGCCAGGTCGTAGCCGCGGTCCCAGGCGGACGAGCGCAGCACCGTGCCCGTGAAGTCGTCGAGGCCCGCGATGCCGGGCGGCTTGGGATCGACGAACGCGCCGATCGCGCTGACCACGAAGCGCGCCGTCACCTCCCCGCCGGGAGTGCGCAGCCGCCAGAGCGCGGCGTCCTCGTCCCAGACGCGCTCGGTGACCTCGGTGCGCAGGCGGATGTGGCGGCGCATGCCGTACCGGTCGGCGAGCCCGTCGATGTACTCCCTGACCTCGGAGCCGGGCGCGAACACCCGGCTCCAGCGCGGGTTGAGGGCGAAGCTGAACTGGTAGGCCTGCGCGGGCACGTCCACGCCGATGCCGGGGTAGACGTTGTCGCGCCACGTCCCGCCGATGTCGCCCGCGCGCTCCAGGATGACGAAGTCGTCGATGCCGGCGCGCCGGAGCGCGATCCCCATCCCGATCCCGCTCAGCCCGGCCCCGATGATCGCTACCTCGGCGTCCGGCGCGGGGGCGGCTCTGGGCGCGAGGTCGGGCACAGCGTTGGGCACGGGGTCCGGCATGGGGGGCACCTCCCGCTATTGGAGCACGCGTCGAATATACCTCCGCAGGTCCACCGCGCCAGGTGTCGTCAGGTACACCCCCGGCTCGGGTTCTGGGCCCAGTGCCGCCGGACGGGCCGGACGGAAGTCTTGATCACGTCAAGCGGACGACCTTCCAGGAGGAATCCATGCCACGCGCTTTCGCTCCCCGCCGGGCCATCACCGCCTCGCTCGTCTCGGCCACGGCGCTGGCCGCCGGAACCGCCATGGTCGCCGGGACGGCCCTCGTCGCCGCGCCGGCCGCCGACGCCGCCCCGTCCCCCCACTCCGCACCGTCCCGCGGCCCGCACGGGCTCGACCGGAAGGTGCAGGACGCCGCCGACCGGCTCGTGGCCGACGGCGCGCCCGGCGTGATCGTGATGACGCGGCGCGGCGGACGGGTCTCGCACGTGACCGCCGGGGTGTCGGACAAGGCCACCGGCGCCCCGATGGACCACCGGCTGCTGTTCCGGGCCGGGAGCGTGACCAAGTCGTTCACCTCGACGGTCGTCCTCCAGCTCGCCGCCGAGCACCGGTTGTCCCTGGACGACAGCGTGGACAGGTGGCTGCCGGGCCTCGTGACCGGCAACGGCAACGACGGCACGAAGATCACCATTCGGCAGCTGCTCGCGCAGACCAGCGGACTCAACGACTACACGCCCGATCCGCGCGTGATGACCGACCCCGTGCGGGCCTGGCGGCCCGAGGAGCTCATCGCGATCGCGATGGAGAAGCCGCCGCAGTACGCGCCCGGGACGAGCTGGAACTACGCCAACACCAACTACATGCTGGCCGGAATGATCATCGAGAAGGCGACCGGGCGGACGGTGGGCACCGAGTTCGAGCAGCGCCTCTTCGGGCCGCTGCGGCTGCGGCACACGTACTACCCGACGACCGAGACCTCCTTCCCCGGCCGTTACGTGCACGGGTACTACTACGACTTCGGGGACGTGAGCACGCAGGTCAGCCCGTCCAGCGCGCGGACGTCCGGGGGGCTCGTCTCCACGGTCGACGACGTGGCCCGGTTCAACCGCGCCCTGTTCACCGGCAGGCTGCTGCCGGCGAAGCAGATGCGCGAGATGCGGACCGTCCGGCCGGTCAACGACGACGGCGTCGTGGAGGACTACGGACTCGGCGTCGCCCGCATCAAATTCTCCTGCGGTTACGCGTGGGGCCACGACGGCGGCTTCCCCGGGTACCGGACGTGGACCTACACCAGCGCGGACGGGCGCAGCCAGGCGGTCATCACCTACAACGAGTCCAAGCTGGAGTACGACAAGACCTTCCGGGCCGACCTCGCCAAGGCCGCCGACACCGCCTTCTGCGCCTGATCCGGCCTTCTGCACCTCACCTCGCTCCTGTGCCTGATTCCGGTTCCTTGGGCGGCCGCTCCTCGGCGGGCCGCCCAGGGAGCCGTCTTCGGTGCGGGTGCCCGGTTATAGGCAGGTGAGCAGCGGCGGCCGGGTTTTGTGCCCCCGCCCTACAGCCGAAGGGGGTGTGACCTGCGTACGGTCAGGACGTCCCGCCGCACAGCCGGGCAGACGGAGGTGTGCGATGAACCCGAGGGTGTACCGATGAACGCAAGGGCGTGCCGATGAAGAGAGCCCTCGCATCCGGCGTTCCCGCCGACCGCCCCGTGCGCATCCCGCCGCGGCTCGCCGAACGGGCCGAGTCCGCCCAGCGTGCCGAGCTGGACGAACGGCGGAGGCGGCTGCTGCGTCTCCTCCTCGCCGCCCCTCAGGCGGGCCTCGGGGCTCTCGCTGTTGCGGCCGAGCGGGCCCGGTGGCCGCTGCCGGACGAGGTCACGCTGGTCGCCGTCGAGCCGGGCGCCCACCGCATCTGGACGGCGCTGGGCGAGGACGTCCTCGCCGAGACTGAGGGGCCGGAACCGCACCTGCTCCTGCCGGGGCCGTTCACGTCCGAGCGCCGCGCCATGCTGGACGAGGCGCTCCCCGGCCGTCGGGTCGCGGTCGGCCTCGCCATGCCGCTCGCCCAGGCCGCGGACTCGCTGCGCTGGGCGCGGCGGGCTCTCGGCCTCGCGCTCGACGGCGTCCTCGACGGGCCGGTGACGCTGTGCGAGGAGAACCTCGTGGCACTGTGGCTGCTGTCCGATCCGGCGCTCGTCGAGCAACTGACCCGGCGGCGCCTCGGCGTCCTGGACGGCATGCCCCGGGGCCGGCGGAACCGCCTGACCGAGACGCTGCGGACGTGGCTCGTCACCCGCGGCACCGCGGCCGAGATCGCCGAGCAGCTGGACATCCACCCGCAGACCGTCCGGTACCGGATGCGCAGGATCGAGCAGACCCTCGGGGACGCGCTGGCCGATCCGGAGGTCCGGTTCGGCATCGAGATCGCGCTCCGCGCCGCCCACCTCGAGTCGCGCCGTCCCGGCCCCGCCGCGTTCCGTCCCGCCGCGGGGCATCGCGCGCATCCCGACCCGCGCGGCCTGCGACCTTTGACATGATCTGTCGGTGACCGTCACGAAGCGGACCCCCGTCCGCCTGCTCGGCGCCGCGGGCGCCGCCCTCGGGTCGCTCGCCCTCGGCGCGTGCGGCTCCGCCGCCGTCCCCGGCGCGAGGTCCGCCGGAGCGCCCGCCACGGAACCCGCCGCCGCGACGACGTCGCCTCCCGGCATGCCGGCGCCGCCGCCGCGCCCGTCGCCGCCCCCGCCGGTCTGCACGGCCGAGGGGATCGCCGTCTCGATGAACGAGCCGGACGCCGCGATGGGGTTGCGCGCGGCGCGGATCGAGCTGCGCAACTGCGGGAGCCGC
Organism: Spirillospora sp. NPDC049024; assembly: GCF_040649235.1. Taxonomy (NCBI): domain Bacteria; kingdom Bacillati; phylum Actinomycetota; class Actinomycetes; order Streptosporangiales; family Thermomonosporaceae; genus Spirillospora; species Spirillospora sp. NPDC049024. The sequence goes on along the minus strand of NZ_JBEZFD010000002.1, from coordinate 66,107 downwards.
CCGTACCGGCTGAACGGCTACCCGTCCCTGCGCGTCCTCGACGAGCACCGGCAGCCGTTCGACGTGGCCGTCGTGCGCGGCACGCGGCAGGTCGAGGACGCCGGACCGAAGCCGCTGACGATCCGTCCGGGCCGCAAGGCCGCTTTCGTGGTCGTCTGGCGCAACACGGTCACCGAGACGACCACGGTGGCGGTGGCCGGGAAGTACCTCGAAGTCCGTCCGGCGCCGGGGCGGCCCGTCGTGATCGTCCCGGCCAACGGGCCGATCGACCTCGGCAACACGGGACGCCTGGAGGAGACCGCCTGGCGCCTCGCGACCGGCTGACTCAGCGGGGCGGCGCCCCGACCTTGCCGATGCCGAGCGTGTTCTGCGCGGGCATCAGCCCGGTCTCCAGCACCTTCACCAGGATCGGCATCGTGAGCTGCCCCAGCCGGTCGGCCTTGGCCGCGCCGAGCGTCCGCCACGGCTCGTAGGCGAGGTCGTCGGTCGTCCGCTCGACGTCGTCGCGCAGCTCGCGTCCCCGGGCGGTCGCGGCGCCGTCCGCGTCGACGAGGCCACGGGACGCGAGGCGGTCGCGGGCGGCGGCCCACTCCTCACCGGTCCAACCGCGGCTCGCGAACGTCTCCACGGACGCGGCCCCGACGGCGGCGAAGGACACCAGCGCCTCGACCGGGTCGAGCCCGTGGGCGAGCAGCGCGGCCACGTGCCCGTCCCCGCGCTGCTCGCGCAGGACGCCGATGGCGTGCCACAACGCGAGATGCGGCTCGTCCGGCCAGGGCAGGTCGGCGTTGGCGGCGGCGATCGGGCGGCCGGCGGTGCTCGCGGCCTCGGCGGCGGCGCGGGCCAGCTCGGCGGCCTCGGCGAGGTCCGCGCCGCCGATGCCGTCAACGCCGTCGCCGAGCAGCGCCCGGTACATGCGGTCGACGGCGCGCATGCGGGCCTCCAGGACGAGGCCGGGCGGCGCGACCGTCCAGGCGGCGGGGACGTGCTCGGCCACCATGCGCGGGCTGAAGCTGTAGAAGGCGGCCGACACCGCGTGCGCACCCGCGGCGCCGAGCGGCGCGGCGCGCCAGGCGAAGTAGCTCGGCCAGCGGGTCCGCACGTCGTAGCCGAGCGCCTCCGCCTCGGCGAAGACCTCCGGCGAGTACCAGAACAGGGCGTGCAGGGGTTCGAGCTGGTGCCACATCCGCCGTGCGAGACCGGGGTCCTCCGCCATCACGCGGTCCTCTCTCTCGGAGTCGTCACCCCCACTGTATCTTGACATTGCCTAGATTGACATTGCCCAACTCGGCATCGCCCCCACGGACGCCGGTCGTATGGACACCGGTCGTATGGACACCGGTCGCGTAGGCACCGCTTGGATGGGTGCCGCCCTGCTTGGCACTGGTCGGATTGGCGCCGCACTCCTCGGTGCCGCCTGGATCGACATCGCCCGGTCGGGCGTCGCCCGGCTCGCTCTCCCGGTTCCGCGCGGGGTCCGGTGTGACCGGCCATCCCCTGGGCGGCGCGCTGAGCCGGGACGGCGGCGTCCCGCCCGGCCGGGTCCCCGGCACCGGGGACACGGGAAGCGACGGGGAGTGCGGCCTGGCCGGCAGGACCGGCGGCACTTCGCGCGGCTCGCCGGAATCGCGGGAGGCCCCGCCCCAGGACGTCCGGTCCCGAGGCGCTTGGTCGCGGGAGCCCCGGGCCTGGAACGACCGGTCGCGGGACGCCTGGCCGCCGGACGCCTGAGCGCGGGAGGCCCACTCCCGGGACGTCTGGCCGCGGAACGTCTGGCCGCGGGACGTCTGGCCGCGGGACGTCCGGTCGCCGGCCGTCTCGTGGTGGGAGGTCTGATCCGGGGAGGTGGGCGCGGTCCGGCGCTCGTGGCGGGGGAACGCCAGCAGCGCCAGCACGGCCAGCCCGACGCCCGCGGCCCGGAGCCAGAACGGTCCGGACTCGCGCGGCCACGGCTCCGCGTACAGAAGCGTGGCCGACAGCAGCAGGTGCGTCTTCGCGGTGACCGTGACGACGGTGACGATGACGGTGAGGCGGCAGCGCTGGAGGCCGATCGACAGCAGCCCGACGCCGAGCACGCCCGCGAGCAGGAACAGGTAGGGGTGCGGTGAGAGCGGCACGTCCGCGCCCCGGCCCGCGGCGAGCATCATCGCCATGCCCTCGCCGAAGACCTCGGTGGCGCCGAGCAGGACGCCCGCGCCGAGCCCGTAGGCGATGCCCGTCAGCGGCCGCGCGTGCCGGCCGCCGACCGGGCGGTCGCGCACGCTGAACATCCACAGCGGAACGGCCAGCGACGGCACGCACACCAGCGCGGCCTTCCAGAGCGGCAGCGCGGCGGCGGCCTCGCCGGCGCGGTCCGGCGCCTCCCCGCCGAGGCCCGGCAGCACCGACAGCGCCGCGGTGACCATCGCGGCGACGGTGAGGAGGACGGCGAGCCACTCGCGCGTGGTGGGCCGCTCGCCGAACCCGCTCATCCCGACGGCCAGCAGCAGGACGAGCCCGAGCCCGTAGGCGGGCAGCGTCGCCGCGACGGGCAGGGTGACCAGCGCGGTGGCCGAGAGCCCGAAGCCCGCCATGAGCACCAGGAGGCCGGCGAGCCAGCGCGGGCTGCGCGCCAACCGTCCGGCGGTGTGCAGGGGGTGCCGGCCCGAGACCGGGCTCATCCGCCCCATGGCCGTCTTGAAAAGGACGTACGCGACGATGTAGACGGCCTGCGCTGCGCAGGCGAGGAAGACCGCGTGCATGGCGCACCTCCCAGGGGTGGAGCCCCAGGGTGACATGGGGAAGGTCTGCGGTGATCCTCCCTGGACGACGGAGAAGTAGCGGGTTTTGTACGCCCGGGTGAGTAGTGCCCAACGCGATGGAGATGTTTTTCATGATGTGGGGCTGGAGCGGTGACTCCTGCCGTAGGCTCCGCCACCTAAGGTCGCCCTGTCCCGGAAAGGCCAAGATCAATGCGTCCATTGCGTTGCCCGGTCACTAAGCGCAGGTGAATGATTGCTGTGCGCTTCCTAAACCGGGTTGGTGATGCAGTGACCGAGGGGATGGAACGGCTCGGTGAACCGATCGGCTTCACCGGGGAGGGCGACGGCGGCCGGCGGGCCCGCTGCGCCGTCCGCGAGCGCGCCGCGAAGGTCCTCGCGGACGAGGCGCTCCTCGACGACGTCGAGCTGATGACCGCCGAGGGCGTGGCGAACGCCATCCTGCACGGGTCCGGGCTCATCAGCGTGACGATCGCGACGGACGGCAGGCGGCTCCGCGTCGAGGTGTCCGACGACGGCCCCGCCGCGACCGACCCGAGCGAGCCGCCCCGCCTAGACCACGGCCGCGGCCTCACCGTCATCGACGCGCTCGCCGACGAGTGGGCCCTGGAGCAGTCCCCCCGCCGCACCCGCCTCTGGTTCGTAGTCGACACCCACCGCCCCGCCGCCGACATATGACCCGCCCCCGCACCTGACACCGCCCCGCCCGCTGGCGTGCCCCCGCCCATCGGCGTATGGCCCCGCCACTGACGTGTGACCGCCGCTGACGTGCGTCCCCGCGCGAGAGGCCGGTGCTGGCGTGTGACGCTGCCCGACCGCGTGTGGCTGCGGGCTCCGGGGGTGTGGGTCTGTTAGGTGGGGAGGGCTCGGCGTAGGACCTTGCCGGTGGGGTTGCGGGGTAGGGCTTCCAGGAAGTGGACGTCGCGTGGGACTGCGAAGCGGGCCAGGTGGTCGCGGACGTGGGTTCGAACGGTGTCGGCGTCCAGGGTCTCGCCCTCGCGCAGGACGACGAAGGCGGCGGCGCGCTGGCCGAACTCCTCGTCCGGGACGCCGACCACCGCGACCTCCCGCACCTGCGGCAGCTTCTCCAGCACCTCCTCGATCGCGCCGGGGAAGACGTTCTCGCCGCCTGAGACGATCATGTCGTCGTCGCGGCCGTGCACGAACAGCCGGCCGCGGTCGTCGAGGTGGCCGACGTCGCCGAGGCTCATCAGGCCGTCCCGCATCTCCTTGGCGTCGCCGCTGGTGTAGCCGGCGAACAGCAGTTCGTTCGCGGCGAAGATCCGGCCCGTGGTGCCGGGCGGGACGGGGTCGCCCGCCTCGTCCAGGACCGCGACCCGCGTCCCCGGCGGCGGCGTGCCCGCGGTGTCGGGGCAGGCACGCAGGTCTGCGGGCGTGGCGATGGTCACCCAGGACGCCTCCGTCGACCCGTAAAGGTTGTAGAGGACGTCGCCGAACTCGTCCATGAAGGCGGTGGCGAGCGTTGCGGGCAGCGCGGAGCCGCTGACGGCCGCGATCCGCATCGAGGACGTGTCGTACTTGCGGCGCACGGCCTCCGGCACGTCCAGGACGCGCTGCAGCATGACCGGGACGGCGACCAGGGCGGTCGTGCGGGTGAGGTCGATCGTGCGGAGCGTCTGCTCCGGGTCGAACCGGGTGCGCAGGATGATCGTGGCGCGCAGCGAGATGGCGACCTGGAGCATCGCGTAGCCCCAGGTGTGGAACAGCGGGGCCTCGATGAACATCCGCTCGTGCACCCGGTAGGGGATGCGGGACAGGATCGACGTCAGCGGCGACAGGCCGGGACGCGAGTGCCGGTCGGCGCCCTTGGGGCGGCCGGTCGTGCCGGAGCTGAGCACGATCGTCCGGCCCGCCCTGGCCGGGGGCTCGATCGGCGCGGCGGGCGAGGTGACGATGAGGTTCTCCAGCTCCGAGGCCGTCCCGCCCGCGGTGATGACGCGCACGGTCTTCGGCACGGCCGCGATGAAGCCGGTGAACTCCGCGTCGGCGATCACGACCTCGACCTCCTGCTGCCGCAGCACGGTCACGAGCTGCTCGGTGCTCATGCCCGTGTTCAGCAGGACGAGGTCGGAGCCGCGCTTGCTGCACCCGACCAGCGCCTCCACCATGCCGCGGTGGTTGCGGCACAGGACGGCGACGCGGGGGGCGGCCCCGGCGCCGGAGTCCCCGAGGGCGGCGGCGAGCCGGTCGGTGCGGGCGTCGACCTCGCCGTAGGTCAGCTCCCCGGCGTCGTCGACGATCGCGACGGCGCCGGGGTCGCGGGCGGCGGCGGAGGCGAGCGTCCCGCCGAGCAGGGTGCCCCAGCGGTGCAGGGCGCCGAGCTGGCGGGCGACCTTCAGCGGCGGTCCGGGGCGCCACAGCCCGCTGCGGGCGAACATGCCGCCCGCCCGCGCGACCGACACCACCCGCCCGACCGGCGTCACCCGCCCGACCGGCGTCACCCGCGAGACCGGATCCTTCCGGTCGGCCGGCTCATTCCGGTCGGCCGGCTCATTCTGGTCGGCCGGCGCCGCGCGGCGTCCGGACTCCGATCGTCCGCTCATCTGCCGCCTCCGGGGTACGGGGTTCGGTTACACCGACCGTACGGATGGCGGCTTTCGTCCTCTGCTGACCTGACCCAGCTCTTCGGCCGGGCTTTTGTCAGGAACCTGACAAGGCGCGCCCCTCCGCGGCGACCACGGGCATGCCCTGCTCAGCGGGTTCGGCCGGGGCCGAGAGGTCGAGGCTGTCGCGCAGGGTCACCGGCTTGAGGAACGCCGCCGCGACGATGCCGACCACCGCGATGGCCGCCGAGATCAGGAAGATGTGGCCGGTCGCGTCGCCGTAGGCGGCCCGGACGACCTCCTGGACGGGCGCGGGCAGCGCGCGGATGTCGAGGGTGCCCGCGTCGCCGCCGCCCGAGCCCGGGTTCACCCCGAGCCTGCGCAGCCCGTCGGCGATCCGGCCCGCGACCTGGTTGGCGAGGACCGCGCCGAGCACCGAGACGCCGACCGTCCCGCCGAGGGAGCGGAAGAACGTGACCGTCCCGCTCGCGGCGCCGATCTCGTGCAGGTGCACCGAGTTCTGCACGACGAGGACGAGGTTCTGCATCGTCATGCCGACCCCGGCGCCGACCAGGAACATCGCGGCGCCGATGAAGACGAGCGAGGTCTGGTGGTCGATGGTGGCCAGCAGGCCGAACCCGGCGGTCAGCACGAGCGTCCCGACGAGGATGTAGGGCTTGACCTTGCCGGTCCTGCTGGCGAGGCGCCCGGCCACGGTGGACGCGCCGAACACGCCGAGCATCATCGGGAACGTCAGCAGGCCCGCCTTGGTCGGGCTGTAGCCGCGCCCGATCTGGAAGTACTGGCCGAGGAAGACGGCGCCGCCGAACATCGCCATGCCGACGGCGAGGCTGGCGGTGATCGCGAGCGCGGTGTTGCGGCGCGCCACGATGTCCAGCGGGACGATCGGCTCCGCGGCGCGGGACTCGACCCACACCGCGACGGCGAGCAGCACGACGCCGGCGCCGGCCATCGCGGCCGTCTGCCACGACAGCCAGGCGAAGCCGTCGCCGACGAAGGTGACCCAGATCAGCAGCACGCTGACCCCGGCGGCGATGAGCGTCGCACCCAGGTAGTCGATCTTCACGTCCGGGCGCCGGACGACCGGGAGCCGCAGGGTCTTCTGCAGCAGCCCGAACGCCACGACCGCGAACGGCACGCCGATGAAGAAGCACCAGCGCCAGCCGAGCGCGGAGTCGACGACGAGCCCGCCGAGCAGCGGCCCGCCGACCGTGGCGACGGCCATCACGCCGCCGAGGTAGCCGTAGTAGCGGCCGCGGTCCCGGGGGCTGATCATCGCCGCCATGATGATCTGGACGAGGATCTGCAGCGCGCCGACGCCGAGGCCCTGCACCGCGCGGAACGCGATGAGCTGCCCGGTGCTCTGCGCGAACCCGGAGGCGACCGAGGCGAGGATGAAGATGGTGACGCCCGCCTGGAGCAGGACCTTCTTGTCGTAGAGGTCGGCCAGCTTGCCCCAGATCGGGGTGCTGGCGGTCGAGACCAGCAGCGTCGCGGTGACGACCCAGGTGTACTGCGACTGGCTGCCCTTCAGCGCGCCGATGATCTGCGGCAGCGCGGTGGACACGACGGTGCTGCTCAGCATCGCCACGAACAGCACCAGCAGCAGGCCGCTGAGCGCTTCGAGGATCTGGCGGTGCGACATCGGGGCCGATCTCGCTGGGACCTGCTCGGTCAAGGAACGCCTCCGGGTGAAGTGGGAACGAGGGGGTCAACCATCGGCCCGGGGACTTTATTCCCACTGGGCAAATTTTCGCGCTGGGCATCTTTTTGCCCGATAGTCTGGGGCGACCATGGAGACCACCGGCGGGCTGCGCGAGCGCAAGAAGGAGGCGACGCGCCGCGCCCTGCACGAGGCCGCGGTGCGCCTCGCCGTGGAGCACGGCCTCGACGAGGTCACCGTGGAGGCCATCGCCGACGCGGCGGGCGTCTCCCGGCGCACCTTCTCCAACTACTTCGCCGGCAAGGAGGACGCCCTCCTCTACGGCGACGAGCAGCGGATGCGCGCCGTCCTGGAGACCTTCGCGTCCCGGCCGCCGGACGAGTCGTCCTGGACGGCGCTGCGGGCCTCGATGAACGCCCTGTACGCGGAGGCCGGCGAGCTCGACCCCCGCTGGGCCGCGCAGACGCGCCTCGCCCGCAAGCACCCGTCCGTCCTCGGCCGGCAGCTCGCCCACTACGCCGAGTTCGAACGCTCCCTGGCCGACCTGATCGCGTCCCGCGACGGGCTGCCCCCGCTGCGCGCCCGCGTCATGGCCGGCGCGTTCATGACCACGCTGCGCATCGCGGCCCAGACCTGGATCGAGGAGCAGTCCGTCCGCCCCCTCGCCGAGGTCGCGGGCGAGACCCTCACCGAAATGGGCCGCGAGTTCCGTTGAGCCCCGCCCGTCAGGGTCTGGGGATGTTGCGCAGGTTGCTGCGGGCCAGGTCGAGCATCCTGCCGACACCGCCGGTGAGGACGGTCTTGCCGGCCGACAGCGCGAAGCCCTTCACCTGCTGCGGCGTGATGTGCGGCGGGATGGACAGGGCGTTCGGGTCGGTGACGACGTCCACCAGGTAGGGGCCGGGCGCGGCGAGGGCGTGCTCCATCACGGTGCGGACGTCGGACGGGCGCTCCACCCGCGCCGACTCGATGCCGGCCGCCTCGGCGATCGCGGCGTAGTCGACGGGCTCGTGGTCGGTCTCGTAGGACGGCAGGCCGTCCACCATCATCTCCAGCTTCACCATGCCGAGCGACGCGTTGTCGAACAGGATGATCTTCACGGGGACGCGGTGCAGACGCACCGTGAGCAGTTCGCCGAGCAGCATGCCGAGGCCGCCGTCGCCGGAGATGGAGACGACCTGGCGTCCGGGCGCGCCGAACTGGGCGCCGATGGCGTGCGGGAGCGCGTTGGCCATGGAGCCGTGCACGAACGAGCCCATCACGCGCCGCCGCCCGTTGGGAGTGATGTAGCGGGCGGCCCAGACGTTGCACATCCCGGTGTCCACGGTGAAGATCGCGTCGTCGTCGGCGAGGTCGTCCAGGACACCGGCCACGTATTCGGGATGGATCGGGATGTGCCGGTCGATGTCGCGCGTGTAGGCGGAGACGACGTTCTCCAGCGCCCGCGCGTGCCGGTGCAGCATCTCGTCCAGGTAGGTCTGGTCGCGCTTCTGCTCGACCTTGTCCAGGACGAGCCGGATCGTCTCCCCGACGTCCCCGTGGACCGCGAGGTCGAGCGGGGTGCGGCGCCCCGGCTTGGACGGGTCGTCGTCCACCTGGATCGTGTTCTTGCCCGGCAGGAACGGGTCGTAGGGGAAGTCGGTGCCGAGCAGGAGGACGAGGTCGGCCTCCTGCATCGCCTCGTAGCAGGCGCCGTAGCCGAGCAGGCCGCTCATGCCCACGTCGAACGGGTTGTCGTACTGGATCCACTCCTTGCCGCGCAGCGCATGGCCGACCGGGGAGAGCAGCCGGTGCGCCAGCTCGATCACCTCGGCGTGCGCGTCCCGGACGCCCGAGCCGCAGAACAGCATCACCTTCCGCGCCCGGTTCAGCGCGCCGGCGAGCTGCTCCACCTGGTCGGACGGCGGCCGGACGACCCCCTTGCGGACGAGGAAGTCGTGCTCGCCGGTGGGTGCGGCCGTGTCGCGGCCCGCGACGTCCCCGGGCAGCGTCAGCACGGAGACGCCGCCGAGCCCGATCGCGTGCTGGATCGCCGTCCGCAGGATGCGCGGCATCTGCTCCGGGGTGACGATCGGCTCGCAGAAGTGGCTGCAGTCGACGAACAGCCGCTCGGGGTGCGTCTCCTGGAAGTACCCGCTGCCGATCTGCACGCTCGGGATCTGCGACGCCAGCGCGAGCACCGGCGCGCCCGAACGGTGCGCGTCGTAGAGGCCCTGGATGAGGTGGGTGTTGCCGGGGCCGCAGCTGCCCGCGCACACGGCGAGCCGTCCCGTCGTCTGCGCCTCGGCCGCCGCCGCGAAAGCGCCCGCCTCCTCGTTGCGGACGTGCACCCAGTCGATGCCGCGCGTCCGCCGCACGGCGTCCACGACCGGGTTGAGGCTGTCGCCCACCACCCCGTAGATCCGCCGGACACCGGCCTGCCGCAGCACCTCGATGAACTGGTCGGCGACGGTCGCCATGCGCCTCTCCCCCCGCTGAGTCCGCGCTACGTCTCCCCCGCCTTGCAATGCCCGATGGCTCACCGCCGACACCGGACCCGTCCAACACAGCGACGATCCACCACAGGGACGATCCACACGGGACCACGGCTGACACCCGCGCCCCACAGGGGTTAAATAGTCAATCTGTAAACTAGTTCGACGGGACGGCGGCGGATGAGCGCGGATGACGCGGCGGAGCTGGACTTCTGGTCGTTCGTCGAGCTCGCGGGGCGGCGGCTCTCGGAGGAGTTCGGGTTCCGGCACCGGCTGGCGACGCGGCTGCTGCTGACGCTGAACCGCGCCTCGGCGATCGTCACCTACGACCTGGAGTCCACGGTGCACCGGCCGCGCGGCCACTCCTGGTCGGCGTTCCGGCTGCTGTTCGTGACCTGGCTCGCCGGGCCGCTGGAGCCCGGCCGGGCCGCCACGCTGGCCGGGATGAGCAGGGCCGCGGTGTCCAACCTGAGCAAGACGCTCGTCGCGGACGGCATGCTGGCGCGCACCCCGGGCGAGCGGGACGGCCGGTCGGTGATCCTGTCGCTGACCGAGCGGGGCGAGCGCGCCATGCTGGAGATCTTCGCCGGGCAGAACGAGCGCGAGCGGCAGTGGGCGGACGTCCTGACCGAGACCGAGCAGCGGATGCTCATCATGCTGCTGGACAAGCTCATCGCGGGCCGGGGGTCGTTCGACGTCCGCGAGCGGAGCTGATTAGGGCCTTCCCCTCGGAGGGAGAACAGCCTTAGGGTCGACGGAAAGTAGTTAATGCGTTAATCATCGGAGGCGATGGAGCATGGCCCACTACCGCCGGGTCGGCCACGTGCCGCCGAAACGCCACACCCAGCACCGCCACAGCGGCGCGGGGAACGGCGAGGAGCGGCTGTACTTCGAGGAGCTGATGGGCGAGGAGGGCTTCTCCTCCGACTCGTCCCTGCTGTACCACCGGGAGATCCCGTCCGCGATCGTCGACTCGCGGGTCTGGGACGTCCCCGACCAGACCACGACGCCCAACCATCCGCTCCGCCCCCGCCACCTCAAGCTGCACGAGCTGTTCCCCAAGGAGACGTGGTCCGAGACCGACGTCGTCACCGGCCGCCGGGTCATCCTCGGCAACGGCGACGTCCGGCTGTCCTACGTCGTGGCCGCCGCCGACTCGCCGCTGTACCGCAACGCGACCGGCGACGAGATCGTGTACATCGAGTCCGGCACCGCCACCGTCGAGACGATCTTCGGGACGGTGCGGGCGCAGCAGGGCGACTACGTCGTCATCCCGACCTCGACCACGCACCGGTGGCTGCCGACCGGCGACCAGCCGCTGCGCGCGTACGCGATCGAGGCCACCGGCCATGTCGCGCCGCCGAAGCGCTACCTGTCGCGCTACGGGCAGTTCCTGGAGAGCGCCCCGTACTGCGAGCGCGACCTGCACGGCCCCGACGAGCCCCTCCAGGCCGAGGGCGCCGACGTCGACGTCCTCGTCAAGCACCGGACGTCGCGCGGCATCACCGGCACCCGGCTGACCTACGCGCGCCACCCGTTCGACGTCGTCGGCTGGGACGGCTGCCTGTACCCCTTCACGTTCAGCGTGCACGACTTCGAGCCGATCACCGGCCGCGTCCACCAGCCGCCGCCCGTCCACCAGGTGTTCGAGGGCCACAACTTCGTGGTCTGCAACTTCGTGCCGCGCAAGGTGGACTACCACCCGCTGTCGATCCCGGTGCCCTACTACCACTCGAACGTGGACTCCGACGAGATCATGTTCTACTGCGGCGGCGACTACGAGGCCCGCAAGGGCTCCGGCATCGGGCAGGGCTCGGTCTCGGTGCACCCGGGCGGCCTCGCGCACGGCCCGCAGCCCGGCGCGTACGAGCGCAGCATCGGCGTCGAGTTCTTCGACGAGCTGGCCGTCATGGTCGACACCTTCCGCCCGCTCGAACTGGGCGAGGGCGGCCTGGCCTGCGAGGACGGGGCGTACGCCTGGACGTGGGCGGGGCGGCGATGAGCAGCCCGCTCGCGATCCCCTCGTTCGCGGCCGGCCTGTGCGACGACGCGGCCGTCTTCCCGCCGGGGCTGGCGCCGCTCGCCGACGCCGTCCCGGCGCACCGCGACCACCTGGCCGCCCCGTACGCCGGCCTCGTCGGTCCGCTCGTGCTGCCCGCCACCGCGCTCGACGCGCTGTACCCGCTGCTCGACGGCGAACCGCTCGATGTGTCGATCACCGCGCCGAGCGGCCCGTGCGAGGCCGCCAAGGCGGTGGGCGTCGCCGCCGACCTGGCCGTCGACCTGCGCGGGCTGGAGGTCGCCGTCCCGCCCGGCATGGGCCCGGAGGAGTTCTTCCGCGTGCTCGGCCGCCCGGACGTGCCCGTGTACGTCGAGATCCCCCGCGACGAGCGGCGCCCCGCGTTCATCGAGGCCGTCGCCGCGCGCGGCGACCGCGCGAAGTTCCGCACCGGCGGTGTGAAGGCCCACCTGTACCCGAGCCCGGACGAGCTGGCCGCCGCGGTCACCGCGGTCGTGGACGCGGGCGTCCCGTTCAAGGCGACGGCGGGGCTGCACCATCCCGTCCGCAACACCGACCCGGAGACCGGGTTCCACCAGCACGGCTTCCTGAACCTGCTGCTCGCGACCGACGCCGCCCTGGACGGCCGCCCGGCCGCGGACCTCGCCGCCATCCTGGCCGACCGCGATGCCCCGGCGGTCGCCGCCCGCGTGGCCGGGCTCGGCGCGGCGCGCACGGCGGCGGTCCGCGCCCGCTTCCTGTCCTTCGGGACGTGCAGCATCACCGACCCCCTGACCGAACTCGCGGACCTCGGGCTGCTCGGGTCCGCACTCCTGGAGACCACCCGATGACCCGCATCGCGATCCCCGAGGACTCCCCCTTCGGGCTCGCCAACCTCCCGTACGGCGTGTTCTCGACCCCGGGCACGGCGCCCCGCGTGGGCGTCCGCGTGGCCGACTCAGTCGTGGACCTCGCCGCCGGCCTCGGCGACGACGTCTTCGCCGCGCCGTCGCTGAACCCGTTCATGGCCCAGGGCCACGCGCGCTGGGTCGAGGTCCGCGAGCGGGTCCTCGACCTGGTGTCGGAGGACGTCCCGGACGAGGCCGTCCACCCCCTCGACGCGGTGACGCTCCACATGCCGTTCGAGGTCGCCGACTACGTGGACTTCTACGCCTCCGAGCACCACGCGTCCAACCTCGGCCGGCTGTTCCGCCCCGACTCCGAGCCGCTCATGCCGAACTGGAAGCACCTGCCGGTCGGGTACCACGGCCGCGCCGGGACGGTCGTCCCGTCCGGGACGGACATCGTGCGGCCGAGCGGGCAGCGCAAGGGCGAGTCAGCGCCCACCTTCGGGGAGAGCCGCCGCCTGGACATCGAGGCCGAGGTCGGCTTCGTGGTCGGCACCGGCTCGGCGCTGGGCGAGCCGGTGAGCGCGGACGACTTCGACGAGCGCGTGTTCGGCGTCGTCCTGGTCAACGACTGGTCGGCCCGCGACATCCAGGCGTGGGAGTACGTCCCGCTCGGCCCGTTCCTGGGGAAGAGCTTCGCGACCTCGGTGTCCCACTGGGTCGTCCCGCTCCTCGCCCTGGAGGCGGCCCGCGTCGCCACGCCGCCGCAGGACCCGGAGCCGCTCCCCTACCTGCGCGAGAAGAACCCGTGGGGCCTGGACCTCGACCTCGCCGTCTCCTGGAACGGGCAGGTCGTCTCCCGTCCGCCCTACCGGGAGATGTACTGGTCGCCCGCCCAGATGCTCGCGCACATGACGGTGAACGGCGCCTCGTCCCGCACCGGCGACCTGTTCGCCTCCGGGACGGTCTCGGGCCCGGCCAAGGACCAGCGCGGCGCCTTCATCGAGCTCACCTGGGGCGGCAAGGAGCCCGTGACGGTCAACGGCGAGCCGCGCACCTTCCTGGAGGACGGCGACGAGGTCTCGATCACGGCCACGGCCCCCGGCCCCTCCGGCACCCGCATCGGCTTCGGAGACGTGACGGGCCGCATCCTCCCCGCCCGCTGACCCGCCCCGGCGGCCTGCCCGCCGCCCGCCCCCGCACGGGGCGGGCGGCGAGGGCCGCCGTGAACCGGGCCGCGTCCCCGTGCGTCCGATCGACGGACCGGTTACCGGAAGGACGCGCATGACCGCCCTCATCGTCTTCGTTCTTCTCACGGCGGTCGCGCTGTTCGTCCTCGGATGCATGGACCAGCGGACCCTCTACTGGAAGAACCGCGCCTGGCAGTACCGGAACCCGGAGGCCAACGAGCCGTCCGGCGCCGCGTTCGCGGCGGCCCGCGCCGGATCGTTCGCGGGCACCGTCGCGCTGCTCATCACCGCGAGCGTCCTGTACGGCGCCGACAACGCGCGGACCTACTCCACCGCGCAGGTCGACTCGGTCGCCTCCGCCGCCGCCTCCCGGCTGGACGACGGCCCGTCGCCGGGGCTCGGCTCGTCGGTCGGCACCACGTCCGACGTCTACGACGCCGTCAACGACGCCGGGCGCGGCAACGTGCACATCCGTTCGGCGGGCGGCGACAAGTACGAGCTGACGAACCGCAAGGGCAAGAACCCCGTGTGCCTCACCGTCACGGTCGACAACGCACTGGACCTGGGCGGGGGCGAACCCTGGAGCCACTCGGTCTCCACGTCCGTCCACGACGGCCCCTGCTGACTCACGGCCCGCGAAAACACGGTCCCTGAAAGCACGGTCCCTGAAAGCACGCCCTGAAACACGGCCACCGCCCGCGGAGCACCATTCCGCGGGCGGTGACGTGATTCTGGAGAAATGGTCCGTGAATGCCGGGCAAACGGACCCGCCAAGACACGCCAATGTGTTGTCAGCGTACCCGGCCGGTTACCGAAGGCATGGGCGGACGGTTTGGAGGCACTCGGCGGTCAGGCGCTCGCGCGCTGGCCGAAGAGCGCCTTGACGAACCTGAAGAGCATGAGCACCGGCAGGACGAACGCGTAGAAGAACATGAAGTACCCGCCGCCGTCGAAGATGAACCCCAGGTACACGGAGTAGCCGAGGAACCCCAGGCCGAACGCGAGGTTGAGCAGCCTTTCGCCGACGGTCTGGCCGCCTCCGATGGCCGCCATCGCGAGCATGGCGATGCCGGACACCAGCAGGAACACCACGTACCAGGAGAACGCGGCGTCGGCCCCGAAGTCGATATTCATGACATCCCTCTGAATGTGCGTGACAAAGTCGGATGATCATAGCGGGGCGCCACCGGGGCGATGCATCTTTATTTCTGGCCTGGATAGGCCACCGCCGGTCCCGAGGGCGACTCCCTCGGCATTTCACGGACAGTTCCTGAACGGATGCGGGATCAGTCTCCGCAAACGCGGCGTAAGGACCTGCCGGCGTGACTACACGGGAAGGTCGGCGAGGAAGGCGAGGATCGCCTTGTTGACCTTGTCGGGCGCTTCCATCTGCACGAAGTGGCCTGCGCCTTCGATGATGTGGACGTCCCGGAGGCCCGGAACGTGCGCCTCCATCTGCTTCAGCGCGTCGGATCCCATCATCTGGAGGACGGGGTCGCGCTCGCCCGTGAGGAACATCGTGGGGACGGTGACGGGCTCGTCCGGACGGCTCTGCTTCTCGTTCCAGACGTGGTCGTAGGCCCGGTACCAGTTGAGGCCGCCCGTGAAGCCCGTCCGGCGGAACTCGGCGGCGTAGTAGGCGAACTCGTCCTGCGACAGCCACGGCCACGGCAGCGGTGGGGCCTCGGGGAGCACATCGAGGTACCCGTTGCCTTCGCTCGGGTGCTGCCAGATGTCAAGGTACCTGTAGCCGCCGCTGAGCGCCCAGAAGACGTTCGCCAGGAAGCGCTCCGGCTCGGCCCCCAGTTCCTCGTCCGCAGGCCCCTCCTCCTGGAAGTAGTGCACATGGACGAAGTGCCGTTCGGCCATCCGCGCGTAGAGCTCAGTGGGCGGGCGCGTCGAGACGGGCATGCGCGGGACGCTGAGCTGGATCAGCGCCTTGACCCGTCCCGGGGCCCACTGGGGCAGGTCCCAGACGAGGGCGGCTCCGAAGTCGTGGCCCGCGAAGACGGCCTCGCCGATGTCCAGGGCGTCCAGGACCCCGACGAGGTCGGCGACGGTGTGCCGCCGGTCGTAGTCCCGCGGCGAGGGCGGGCGGCCGCTGCGCCCGTATCCGCGCATGTCGAGGGCGATGGCGCGGTAGCCCGCCGCGGCCAGCGCCGGGAGCTGCCGCCGCCAGCTGTACCAGAGGCCCGGGAAGCCGTGGCACATCACCACCGGGACGCCGGCGCCCTGCTCGACCACGTGAAGGGGCACGTCGCCCGCGTCCAGCATGTGGTGGCGCACGTCCATGCCACCGCCCATACCACCGCCGTCCTCGCCGAGGCTCATACCGGCACCTCCCTCCGGTACGACGATCATGAGGCGTCCCGCACGGCGGGGCGGCCCGGTCTCCCGTTCAGCGGGACACCGGTTGGACGGGCCGTCCGCCCACCCGCGAAGGTCGAGCCACCATGACGCAGCCACCGAGCCCCGACCTCGCCGCGCGCGTCGCCCGGCTGGAGGCCATCGAGGAGATCAAGGCCCTCAAGCACCGCTACCTGCGGGCCTGCGACGCCAAGGACCCGGAGGGCTTCCGCGCCTGCTTCGTCGCCTCGGGCGCCTCCCTCGACTACGGGCGGCTCGGCGCGTTCGACGACGCGGACGGCATGGTCAGGGTCTTCGAGTCGATCGCGCTGCGGAAGGTCGACGGCGGGAACGCGATCCTCGACATGCACCACGCGATGCACCCGGACATCACCGTGCACGACGAGACGCACGCGTCGGGACGCTGGACGCTCAAGTTCCGCCAGGTGAACCTGGAGAACGGCACCGAGTCGGTGAGCACCGGCGAGTACGACGACGAGTACGTGGTCGAGGACGGCCGCTGGAAGATCGCGAAAAGCCACTTCCACCGCCAGTGGGGGATCACCCGCCCGCTCGACGCCGGCTGCCGCGTCGACCAGTGAGCGGGCGGGCGCGCCCCGGCCGGGTTCTCAGACCGCGTGGACGGGCGGGGGCGGGGTCCAGCGCGCCTTGCCCGCGGGCAGCCCGAAGTCGGACCTGAGCTCCTCGGGGATGGCGTAGTGCATGACGCGGCCCCGCGTCAGTGAGGACAGCTCCAGCAGGCTGACCAGGTGGCCGAGCCGGTCGGAGATCTGCTCCGCCCAGGGGCCGCGGTCCTCGAACCACTCCAGGGCCCCCAGCAGCGCGGGCGCGAGCCCGATGACCTGGTCGAACCGCGTGCGGGGGACCTCCAGCCAGTCGGCCGCGGTGTCGCCGACGAGGTAGCGGATGAGGGCGGGCACGACCGGGTCCAGCAGCGTCCCGGGGACGACCTGCTCGTACATCTCGATCAGCTGCCGGGTCAGATGCGCCCCCTCGGGCGAGGGGCCCATGTGGCGCAGCATGTACCGGTCGGAGAACTCCCTCGCCGCCTCCAGGTCCGGAGGGATGGTGTCGGGCTCGATGCCCAGGATGACGCCGACGACGCGCCAGGCGTAGTAGTAGGCCTCCGCGCCTTCGGCGGTGATGTGGATGCCCATGCGGTGCAGTGCGTCCAGCACCTGGATGCTGAACATCATCAGCGCGCCGAGCATGTCCTCCTGGCAGATCGGGACGGGCTCGGGCCAGCGCCCCTCCTGCTTGAGGTGGCGGCGGATGGAGGCGTGCAGCAGCCGGACCTTCTGCGCCGCCGGGAGGAACCGGCCGCCCGCCTGGAAGGCGTCGGGCCGCATGAGGTAGACGGTGAACTGCCCGGTCTCGGCCATGCGGCGCGAGGGGTAGGCCAGCGAGTGGGTCGCCGACAGCAGCCTGGCCCCGTTCGGGATGACGTAGCAGGCGGGCATCGCCGCGAACGACAGGGCGGTGGAGATGTGGACGTCGTTGTCGACGAAGAACTGCCGGGCCTGCTCCATGACCGCCCAGTCGACCCAGTCCGGCGGGGTGGAGGTCGCCTCCAGGTAGGTGCGCGCCGCGTCGGGAAGGCCGTCCGGCAGCTCCTGGCCGGAGGTGGTGAACCAGCGCATGAGGGTGTTGAACCTGCCCACGTCGCCGGCGCTGAACAGGGCCTCCACGGTCGCGTCGGCGAGCGGGTCGCCGACCAGCCGCAGGGCGTCCATGTACTCGTCGGTGTATTCGGCCGTGCGGTCGGCCGTGCGGTGGGCGCTGCGGTCAGTCATCGGCGGTCACCTCGCAGATCAGTCGGGTCAGGGCGTCGGCGGCCTCCGGGGGCGGCCGGGTGCCGGAAAGGGCCGCTCGCGCGGCGTCCGCGCGTTCGTCGATCATCTGCCGGACGCGGTGCGGCGCCTTGCAGCGCAGCATGATCTCCCGGATCTCGGCCGCGCCGTCCGGGGTGAGCGGCCCTTCCTGCAGGTCACGCAGGCGCCGGCGATCGAGCTCGCAGGCCTCGGCCAGGGTCAGTGCCAGCAGGGCGGTGGGCTTGCGGCCGGCCAGGTCGTCCAGGAGCGATTTGCCGGTCCGGGCCGGGTCGCCGAACACGCCCCGCAGGTCGTCGCGCAGCTGGAACGCCTCTCCGAGCGGACGGGCGTAGGCGGCCAGCGCGTCCAGCGTCGCCGCGGTCGCGCCGCCCAGCATCGCGCCGATCTGCAGGGGCCGCTCGACGGTGTAGGAGCCGGTCTTGAACCGCACGATCGTCAGCGACCGGCCCACGTCGGGCTCGGCCCCGGTCCGCAGGAGCTCCAGGCACTCGCCCGCCACCAGTTCCCGGCCCATCGCCGTCCAGAGCGGCAGGACCCGTCCCAGGAAGGTCCGGGGCAGGCCCGAGGCGTGGAACATCTGCCCGGCCCACACCACCAGCAGGTCGCCGACCATGATGGCGAGGGCCTCGCCGAGCCGCTCCTGGGCGCTCGGCCCGCCGCGCCGCAGCGGGCTGCGGTCGATGACGTCGTCGTGGACGATCGCGGCGGCGTGCACCAGTTCCAGCGCCGCCGCCGCGCGGACGACCGCGTCGGTGTCAGGCCGGCCCGCGGCGCGCCAGCCCCAGTAGCAGAACGCCGGGCGGACGCGCTTGCCCCCGGTCACCGAGAGCCGCAACTGGTCGGCGACCGGCGACAGTTCGGGGTCCAGGGCCAGTAACTCGGAGATCTCGCCATCGACGAACTCCTCCAGCGCCCGGTCGACCCGGGCCCGAAGGTCAGCCATCCCCGGCCCGCTCGGCAGCGTCTCCGGTCCGCGCGGCGACCCGGCGGGCCAGGATCTCCATGTGCGCCTGCGGGGCGGCGCCGCCGCGCCGCAACGCCAGTTCGCCGCGCGCCCGGAGCTCCTGGCGGACCTCGCCGAGACCGGGCAGCCACTTGGTCAGGTCCCGCATCCCCGTCAGGACCACGTCCGCGACCCCTGCCGCGAGGCAGAGGACCTCGTCCCGCGATCCGGCTCTTCCGGCATCCCGCTCCATCGTCACCTTCCGCTCTCTCGATGTCACAGTAAGTGATAGCAGGAGAGGGGCCGACATCCTCTGAAACGGGTCGCTAGAACCACCTCACGGCCGCTCAACGCGAAACTCACCGTTGATGGTGTTGCCTGACGCCGCTTCCGTACGGCAGACCATCGGCGGCACGGATAGAGTCGCAGCTGATGAGCAGCATGGACCCTCTGAGCAGCATGGAACCGATCTTCCGGACGGCCTCGGCGGAGGACGTCCCGGCACTCGTGGCGCTCGTGGAGAGCGCCTACCGCGGCGAGTCCAGCCGCGCAGGTTGGACCACCGAGGCCGACATCCTCGACGGCCGGCGCACCGACCCGGACGCCGTCGCGGCCGTGGTGGACGACCCCACCTCGGTGATGCTGGTGGCCGAGGTGGACGGCGCCCTCACCGCCTGCTGCCAGCTGGAGGACCGCGGCGGGCACGCCTACTTCGGCATGTTCGCCGTCAGCCCCTCCCAGCAGGGCGGCGGACTCGGCCGCCGGGTCCTCACCGAGGCCGAGCGGCTGGCGCGCGAGCGGTGGGGCGCGGCCGAGATGCACATGACGGTGATCAGCGTGCGCGAGGACCTGATCGCCTGGTACGTCAGGCGCGGCTACGTCCGGACCGGCAAGACGAGCCCGTTCCCGTACGGCGACGAGCGCTTCGGCCTCCCCAAGCGCGACGACCTGGAGTTCGAACTCCTGGTGAAGAAGCTCCGCTGACACCTGGCGGCGGGACCGCGTCCCGCCGCTAGGTGGCTTCCAGGGCAAGGTGTTCGAGCCGGTCCGCCGCGTGCGCCAGGCCCGGCGCGGCTTGGACCCGCTCGGCCAGCGCGGTCGCGGCCGCACGGTAGGACGGATCCTCGATGACCGTGCGGACGGCCGCGGCGATCTCCTCGGAACCTGCGGCCTCCCCGTCCAGCGCGATCCCGGCACCCGACTCGGCCGTGCGCCGGGCCAGGACGGGCTGGTCGGCGGCCGGGTTCGGGAGCGCGACGATCGGCACTCCGTGGGCGAGCGCGGCGGCGACGGTCCCGTGGCCCGCGTGCGTCACGACCGCGGCCGCGTGCGGCAGCACCTCGGCGTGCGGGACCCATGGCAGGACGACCGCGTCGCGCGGCACCCGCAGCCCGGCGGCGTCCGTCAGCGCGGTGGTGGCGAGGACGCGGTGCCGCCCGCCGGCGAGGGCGTCGAGGGTGCGCTGGAGGCGCGTGGTCTGGTCCCATGCCAGGCCGGTGGAGAATCCGACCACCACCAGCGGGCGAGTGTCGTCCGCGTCCCACGGGAGGCTCAGTCCCGAGGGCGGCTGGGCGTCGAACACCGGACCGATGTAGTCGAACGATGACGGCGCCTGGTCGGCGAGGGGGTCCAGCTCCCGGATGCTCGTGCACAGCGGGAGGAACGGCGTCCAGGCGTCCCACAGCCGGTCGAGGGCCGGGCGCCCTGCCCGGCCGCGCACGGCGTTGACCGCCGGAAGCAGCATCCGCTCCATCGGCCCGCCCGGCGGGCACAGCGCACCCGGCGCGCTGTGCACCAGGACGGCCGCGGGTGTGGAGGACGCCTCCAACCCCGCGAGCGCGCCGAACATCAGGCAGTCGGCGACCACGCCGTCATAGGCGCACGAGGCCAGGAGTTCTGGGATGTCCGCCAGGTGCGCGGAACAGGCCCACACGGCGTCGACCAGCGCGGGCAGCCAGCCCTCCGGCGGCGGCGCGGCGGGATGGCCGGCGTCGGCGCGGGGCAGGGCGCGGAAGGCGAGCCCGGCCTTCTCGAAGCGGGCCCGCTGCCCGCCGTAGCCCGCGACCGTGACGCGGTGTCCCCGCTGCTCCAGGTGGCGTGCGAGGCCGCTCATCGGCCCCTGGTTCCCTGCCCCGTCCCACGTGAGCAGCAGCCAGCCCGCCATCGTCACACCCCTTCCAGGAGGGACTCGATCATGAAGGTCATCGTCGCCTCGGCCTCGGACCGCGACCGCCCCATGTCCCGGCGCAGCAGCTTCCACGTGTAGACGTCGCAGGCGCAGACGAGCGCGTCGACGGCGGTGGCCCGCCGCTCGTCCGGCACCGAGTCCAGCCGTGGGCCGAGCTGGCTCTCGACATGCCGCCGGTGCCGGGTCCGGCCGATCCGGACGATGGGCGCCACCGCCGGGTCGGCCTCGTCCGCCAGGTTCCGCACCACCGCGTCCCCGTACTTCTCGTAGTGGTCGAACCATGCCGAGACCGAGCCGGGGACGTCCCCCGGCTCGGGCTGCCGCAGCTCGGCGCCCATGCCCTCCAGGAGCCTCTCCAGAGCCAGCTCGATGAGCCGGGCCCGGCTGCCGTGCGCCCTCAGCACCGTCGGGACGCTGACGCCCGCCTCGGCGGCCACGTCCTCCAGCCGGATGTCCGAGCGCAGCCGGGAGCCGAGCAGTCGCACCGCCGCGTCCAGCACCCGCTGCCGCGTCTCCTCCGCCGACCGCGCCCGGGCCCGCATGGTGTAGGACCTTTTCATGATAATCGAGACTAACACGAAAGTGGCGAGGGCCCTGGGCGCCGCGGCCTGCCGCGCGGGCGACGGGGAGCCGCCTTCCTCCTGAATTGAGGGTTGGTCGTTCATGTATAGGGGGTTCGACGGCGAAAGTCTCACTGGGCTGTTCAATGAAAGAATTCAGGGGTGTCGATCATTGGGGAGGCGGGCGCGTGAAGTTCGTTCTTGAAGTGGACATGGATGAGGGCGCCGTCGCCAAGGACGCCGTTGGCGAGTTGGGGCGGATCCTGCGGTACTGGGGAGGGAACGTCCGGCACTACGAGCTGAAGCCCGGTGACGGGTCCGCCGTCTACGACTCGGACTACCGCGAGGTGGGACACTGGGAGATCACCGAGACGCCCGCACAGTGACCGACCCGCAGAAGTGAGCATGGGAAACGCCCGGCCGGAATGTTCCGGCCGGGCGTTTCACGGGGAGCCCCAGGGTTGGGTCAGACGGGCTTTCTTGCGGGGGGCCGACCCCCGGGGTCAGACGATGTTCTTCGGGCGGTACGCCTTGTACTGGCTGCCGCTGGACAGCCCGTACGTGCGGGTGCGGTGGTCGGTTCCGTAGCCGCCGCGCTGCTCGTACGCCCAGTAGGCGGTGTGCTTGCTGCTGGTCCACTTCTCGAAGATGACGACGTGCCGGGTGGTGTTGCTCCCGATCGCGTCGATGATGAGGTCGCCCTTCTTCAGCGACGACATCGAGATCCGCTTGCTGTAGGTGGACGACGCCAGGCCGACCGTGTTGGGGCCGGGCTTGGGCAGCCGCAGCGTCATGGACGCGTAGCCGGAGCAGTCGGTGCGGTAGCCGCCGTGCGTCTTCGACTGGCTGTAGGGGACGCGGCTGCTGGTGTGCGGGTGCCAGGTCTTGGCGCGGGCGATGACCTGGTCACGGGTGACCTTCGGGACGGCGGCCGCCGCGACCTTGCTGTCCGCCGCCTGCAGCTGGACGCCACGGGCGGGCGCCTGGTGCGCCGCGGGGGTGGACACGCCGTAGAGGCCGAACGCGGTTCCGCCGGCGAGCGCCAGGGAGCTGACGCCGAGAAGAACGGCTCGAGGGGAAGCCATTGGCAATCCTCCGTGAATTGCTCGGGAATTGCGCCCCGTCGGGCGCTGAGTTCGGGGGTGCCGATCGACCCGGCAAACGATAGGGAGCCCGGTACGCCATTCGGCAAGCCCATCGGAAAGGTTGGGACACTGGGACGGGCCGGACGTCCCCCACCTGCGCGAACGCCGTCCCTGGAGGGGCTTTCGCGGGACAGCGGGACAGCTTTGAAAGGACCAAGTGATCACGTTGGGTGCCGATACAGGAACACACGGTGATCACATTCGGTTCTTGTCCTGCCCTCCCGGGAACTGGGCATAATGGCCAGCCCGGCCCGAGGGAGATATGCCATATGAGCCGAAGACGAACACCGACTCCGCTGCCCGGCGGCACTCCGGAGGCGGTGCGGATCCTGCTCACCGAGCTGCGCGCCCTGAAGGAGGAGTCCGGGCTCGATCTGCGTGCTCTGGAGCGCCGGACGCATGCGAGCCGCTCGTCCTGGGGCCGGTGGCTCAGCGGCGAGACGTGGATCCCGGCCGACGCCGTCACCTCGCTCGCGGACCTGTGCGGGGCCGACTCGCGCCGCCTCGCGGTCCTGTGGGAGGTGGCGGACGAGGCCAGGCGCTCGGCCCCGGCCGCGGTGGAATCCGCGTCCGAAAACCGCACGGCGTCCCCGTCCGAAACCCCCGCCGCTGCCGCGGCGTCCACCGGGCCGAACCACGCCGAGCCCGTCCAGGACGCAGCGCCCGCCGAACGCGCAGGGCACGTCGGCGCTCCCGGGGCCGCCATCGAGTTGGGGCCCGCCGAACCTGCCGGTGCCGGGGAGCTGTCAGCGGCCGGCCGGACGCGTTCGCGCCGGCTGCTCTTCCTCGGCGCCGTCGCCGGGTGCACGCTCGTCGCCGGGAGCGCCGGCGTGGCCCTCGGGGCGGCGCTCCAGACACCGCCGGTGGCCGGGGCCGCGCGTGAGCGGCCGTCCGGGACGGCCCGGCCGGCGGCCAAGGGGATCAGCCGTCACGAAGTCCTCGTGCGGGCCCAGGCCTGGCACCCGCACGGCGCCAAGCGGGTGCCCTACGACCAGAACGCCGGCTACCAGGGCTACCGGACCGACGGCTCGGGCTACGCGTCCATGGCGCTCGGGCTGCCGAAGCCCGGCCCCAACTCGGCGCTCCTTGAGGCGTCCTACTGCCGGCGGATCCCGATGGCGTCGCTGCTCCCCGGCGATCTCGTCATCAAGGCGAGCGGCGGCGCCGACGTGCGCGAAGTGCTGGTCTTCGAGCAGTGGACGAGCCCCGACCGCCGCGCCTACTGGGCCTACCAGCAGCGCCGCGGCTACGGGACCGACCACCTGGTGCGCCGCGACGGCCTCGCGTCCGGAAGCGACCACCACGGCTGCCGCCCCCTCAACGTCCAGGACGACCCGGTCGGCTGAACCCGCCGAGCGGTGCCGGGCCGCCGCGGGCGGTCAGGAGCGGGCGGGGACGAGGCGGAAGGCCACGAAGGCGGGCGACTCCTCCAGTTTCGCGTGGTCTTCGGGGTAGCGGTGGGCCATCTCGGGGACGGGACGCGGCTCCACGAGCTCCTCGATGAGGAACCCGGCCGCGCGGAACTCGGCGCAGATCGCCGTCAGGGGACGCCGCCACGCCCGGATCGGCCAGTCGCGCTCGGGGCTCAGCGACTCCTCCACCGTTTCTTCGGCGAAGTAGGAGCCGCCCAGGCGGAGCCAATCCGCCATGGGGTGCTCCGTGGAGAGGACGAGGGCACCGCCCTTGCCCAGGATGCGGCGCAGTTCCTTCAGCAGCGCGACGCGGTCGTCGAAGTAGTGCAGGGCCAGCGCCAGCACGACCAGGTCGACCGAGGCGTCCGGCATCCAGGTCAGCGGCGTGGACAGGTCGTGGACGCGAAGGTCGGCGCGGCCTCCGGTGCGTTCGAGGGCCATGCCGACGAAGGTGGGGCTGACGTCGCAGCCTGCGACGCGGGCGCCGCGTTCCAGCAGTTCGCGTGCGTAGAGGCCGGGGCCGCAGGCGGCGTCGAAGACGGTGAGGCCGGCCACGTCCCCCGTGAGGCCGAGCACGGCGGGACGGTCGTAGAGGGCGTTGTAGGCGCTGTCCTCGGCATGGATGGCGTACTCGTGGGCGAAGCG
This sequence comes from Spirillospora sp. NPDC049024, assembly GCF_040649235.1. Classification (NCBI taxonomy): domain Bacteria; kingdom Bacillati; phylum Actinomycetota; class Actinomycetes; order Streptosporangiales; family Thermomonosporaceae; genus Spirillospora; species Spirillospora sp. NPDC049024. The sequence goes on along the minus strand of NZ_JBEZFD010000002.1, from coordinate 41,497 downwards.
CTCGTACATGCCCCCGATCGTGCCAGAAGGATCAACCACTCGTGTCAGGGGCGCGTCCGGTCTCTGTCAGATCCTCGGGGACCTGGGGCAGGACGGAGGTGAGGTAGTCGCGGGCCGCCGCCGACGTTCCGACGTCGCGGCCAGCCTTCTCGGACAGGAACCAGCGGTGTTCGAGCACCTCGTGGAACAGTTCGACGTCGTCCAGGCGGTCGCGCAGGTCGGGCGGGACCGCGGTGACGACCGGCTCGTACACCTCGGCAAGCCAGCGGTTCGATGCCACCACCTCGGGGACAGGGCCGCCGCGGACGCGCTCCAGGTGCCCGCGGAAGGCGGCGATGTCGTTGAGGAGGCGGCGGGCCTGGTTCTCCTGGGCGTCCAGCCCGGTGCGGGCCATGAGGATGCGGCGGTGGTGCCCCGGCTCGGCCACGCGGGTGCGGACGCGCAGCCGGGCGCCGGACGGCCCGGCGTCCACCAGTTCCACCTCGTCCACGTCGAAGCCGAGCGAGTTGATGCGGCGCAGGCGCTCGGCGATGCGGAAGCGCTGCTCGTCGGGACGCAGGACCTCCTCGCGGGTCAACTCGTCCCACAGCCCCCGGTAGCGGCGGACGGTGTCGTCCGCGACGTCGATGGGGTCGACCTCCTCGGGGAGCGTGCCCGCGGCGGCCAGGTCGAACAGCTCACCGGCGATCCGCTCGCGGGCCAGGGACAGGTCGTAGCCGCGCTGCCCCTCGCTGAGGGACGGGTGCAGTTCCGCGGTCTCCGCGTCCACCAGGTAGGCGGCGAACGCCCCGGCGTCCATGCGGAACAGGACGTTGGACAGCGAGCAGTCGCCCCACATGAAACCCGCCAGGTGCAGCCGCACAAGGAGCTCCACCAGGGCGTCCAGGAGCCGGTCGGTGGGATGCCCGTACCGCGCGTTGGCGAACAGGGCACGGTAGGACGAGGAGAAATCGAGGAAACGCGTCACGAGGATCGCGTCCAGATCGGGACGGTCCACGACCACGCCGATGACCTCCACCGCGGGCAGGCCCAGCTCGCGGAGCCGCCGAAGGAGCCGGTACTCGCGGCGGGCCAGCCGCGCGTCCAGCTCCTTCATCGCGTAGACGGCCCCGCCCTCGGCCACGAACCGGACCGTGTGCCGGGACAGGCCGCGCTGCCTGATCTCCACCAGCCGCTCGTCGTCCCAGTCGCCGAGCGGCTCGGCCCACGGGAGGTCCAGCAGGCCGGCCGCCGACTCGCCGGGCGGGGTGAAGACGAAGTGCATCGGCTCAGGGGCCCGCGACGGACGTCCCGGACGCACCCTCGGCCTCCGGTTCGCGCTGCGCCTCCCGGTGGGCGGCGCGCGACTCCTCCGCGAGGCGGTCGAGCTGCGCGACGCGCTCCTCGTCGCGGGTGAGATTCTCGCCGGTGGACGGGTCGAACAGGTGCACCCGCGTCGTGTCGATCCACAGCTCCGCCTCGCGTCCCGGCGCGATCAGGCTGGCCGCGTCCAGCGCCACGACCGCCTGGGTCCGCAGCTGGTCGCCGTCGAGCTCCCGGGACAGGTCGCGCAACTGGGCGGTGAGGTCCGCGGGCGCCTCGTACGGGACGTAGGCGTACAGCTCGTTGCCGAGCCATTCGGTCACGTCCACCCGGACCCGGACGAGGCTGCCGCGCGCCTGCTTCTCCTCGCCGACGAGCGAGGCGTCCTCGAAGTGCTCCGGGCGGATCCCGACGAGCACGACCGAGCGGTCGCCGATCGCGGCGGCCTTGCGCGCGTCGCGCAGCTCGAACCGCCCGAGCGGCGTCTCCAGGAAGACGCCGTCCGCGGCGCGGTCCACGGACGCGGGCAGGAAGTTCATCGACGGTGACCCGATGAACCCGGCGACGAAGAGGTTGACCGGCTCCTCGTACAACTCGCGCGGGCTCCCGACCTGCTGGAGGACGCCCTTGCGCAGCACCGCGACCCGGTCGCCGAGCGTCATCGCCTCCGTCTGGTCGTGCGTGACGTACACGGTGGTGACGCCGAGGCGCCGCTGGAGCCGGGAGATCTCGGTCCGCATCTGCCCGCGCAGCTTGGCGTCCAGGTTCGACAGCGGCTCGTCGAACAGGAACGCGTCCGCCTGCCGGACGATCGCGCGGCCCATCGCGACCCGCTGCCGCTGCCCGCCGGACAGGTTCGCGGGCTTGCGGTCGAGGTGCTCGGTCAGCTCCAGCAGGTCGGCGGTCTCCTTCACCCGCCGCTGCACCTCGTCGTCGGAGACCTTGGCGAGGCGGAGCGGGAAGGCGATGTTCTCGAACACGCTGAGGTGCGGGTAGAGCGCGTAGTTCTGGAACACCATCGACAGGTTCCGCTCCCGCGGCGCGACCTTGTTGACGACCCGGTCGCCGATGACCATCTCGCCGGACGTGATGTCCTCCAGCCCGACGATCATCCGCAGCAGGGTGGACTTGCCGCAGCCGGACGGCCCGACCAGGATCATGAACTCGCCGTCCCGCACGTCCAGGGAGACGTCGTTCACGGCCGGGAAACCGTCGCCGTACCGCTTGACGATGTTCTTCATGGTGATGGCGGCCATGGTTTCCTCTCAGCCTTTGACGGCGCCGGACGTCAGCCCGGCCACGATGCGGCGCTGGAACGCCAGGACGATGATCACGACCGGGACCGTGACGACGACGGCGGCGGCGCAGATGGCGGTGGTGGGCTGCTCGAAGTAGGACTCGCCGGTGAAGAACGCCAGCGCCGCCGGGACGGGCCGGGCCCGGTCGGTGGAGGTCAGCGAGATCCCGAAGACGAAGTCGTTCCAGCAGAAGAAGAACGTCAGGATCGCGGCGGTGAACACGCCGGGCGCCGCCAGCGGGACGATCACCTTGCGGAACGCCTGCCAGGAGGTGGCCCCGTCCACCTGCGCGGCCTGCTCCATCTCCCAGGGGATCTCGCGGAAGAACGCCGACAGCGTCCAGATCGCGAGCGGCAGCGCGAACGAGATGTAGGGGATGATCAGGCCGGGCCAGGTGTCGTAGAGCCCGATGTTGCGCCACAGGTCGAACAGCGGCCCGACCAGCGACACCACCGGGAACATCGCGATGGCGAGCGCGAACGACAGGATCAGCCGCTTGCCGGGGAACTCCAGCCGCGCGATGGCGTACGCCACCAGGGTCGCGAACACCACCCCGACGAACGTGGCGATCAGCGAGATGCCGATCGAGTTGATCAGTGCCGAGGTGAACAGGTCGGTCTTGAAGACCGTCTCGTAGTTGTCCCACGTCCAGGTCTTCGGGAAGAAGCCCTGGACGTTGCCGATCTCGCTGGGCTGCTTGAACGACAGCATCACGATCCACACGATCGGGAACGCCGTCCACACCAGGATCAGCAGCGAGGCGACGATCCACAGCCACTTCGAGCGCGCCGACTCCATCAGCGGTCACCTCGCACCTGGGAGAGGTCCACCCGGAACCCCTTGATGAACACGGCCGCGATCAGCACCACCGACAGGAACAGCAGCACCCCGACCGCGTTGCCGAGGCCGAGTTCGGTCCGGGTGATGATCTGCTGGTAGGTCAGGAACGACAGCACCTGGGTCTTCTCCTGGCCGGACGTCATGATGAAGACGTTGTCGAAGATCCGCCACGCGTCGAGCGTCCGGAACAGCACCGCGACGAGGATCGCGGCCTTCATGTTCGGGATCGTGACCCGTTTCAGCCGCTGCCACGCCGTCGCGCCGTCCACCGTGGCGGCCTCGCCGAGGTCCGCCGGCACCTGCGCCAGCCCGGCGAGCAGCAGCAGCGACACGAACGGGGTCGTCTTCCAGATCTCCGACAGGACGATCACGAAGAGCGCCGCCCAGCGGTCGGAGAACCAGGCGAAGTCGCCGAGCCCGAACCAGGAGTTCACGAACCCCGACTGGACGTCGAAGGCGTACTTCCAGGCGAACGCGGAGATGACCGTGACGATCCCGTAGGGCAGCAGGATCGCGGTCCGCACCGTCCGCCGCCCGAAGACGGCGCGGTGCATCACCATCGCGAGCGCGAACCCGATCACCAGCTCGACCCCGACCGTGGCCACGGTGATGATCAGGGTGGTGAGCACCGTCTGCCAGAACAGGGCGTCCGACAGCGCGGTCGCGTAGTTGCCGAGGCCGACGAAGCGCCGGTCGTCCGGCGCGGTGATCCGGTAGCTGAACAGCGACTCGTACACCGCGTTGATCAGCGGGTACGCGGTGACCAGGAGCATCACCACCACGGCGGGCAGCGAGAGCAGCAGCCCGAGCCTGCGCTCCGCGCGGCCGCGGTCGGAGATCTCCGCGCGGGCGGGAGCGGGGGCGCCGGCGGACCGGTCGAGCTTCGGTGCCGTTTCTGCGGACGTCATCCGGACACCTTCCTTTCAGGGCCTTCCCTCACAGCAGCGCCTCGCCGCCGAGGACCGCCCGGGCGAACTCCGCGGACCGGCGCGGCGTCGTCGCGGGGTTCACCGACGCGGGCGGATGCCAGCGGTTCTGGATGGCGCCGGAGATGTCGGCGTAGTAGGGGGTGGCCGGGCGGGGCGCGGCCGAGGCGATGGAGTCCCGCATCAGCGGGGCCATCGGGAACTCCTTGAGGATGTCGGGATCGTCGAAGATCGCCGGGCGTGCGGCGACGTTGCCCTCGTCGAGCATGTACCGCTTCATGTTCGCCGGCGACGTGATGCACCGGGTCGCCTCGACCGCGAGGTCCTGGTGCTCGCTGTAGGCGCCGACGCCGATCTCGATCCCTCCGAACGGCGGCCGGCTCGGCTGCTGCGGGTCGACCGCCGGGTAGCGCGCCCAGCCGAGGTCGCCGACGATGTTCTTGCCGATCGCGCCCGCGTCGGCGTCGCCCTTCTCGGCCCGCCAGACGTAACCCCAGTTGAGCAGGAAGCCGCCGCGCGCGCCGTTGATCGTCGCCCGGGACTGCTCCTCGATGTCGGTGGACAGCGTCGGGCTCGCGGCGGAGGACCGGGCGAGCTTGCGGATGATCGACGCCGCCTGCCGGCCGGCCGGCGAGTCGATGTCGATGCTCGCGTCGTCGCCCTTCTCGGCGTCGCTGATGATCCGGCCCCCGGCCGAGGCGATCAGGGCGTTGATCCACACCATGTAGCCCTCGTACCGGTTGCCCTGCACGCCGATCGTCGTGTTCGTGCGGACGGCCGCGTCGATGAGCTTGTCCCAGGTGAAGCCGGGCGCGTTCGGGTCGATGCCCGCCTTCTTCGCCACCGACTTGCGGTACCAGAGCAGCTGCGTGTTGGCCCAGAAGGGCGCCGCGTAGAGCTTGCCCTCCCACATCGAGCTCTGCACGGCGGGCGCGAAAACGCCCTCGGTCAGCGGCGCGGCCTCGCTCTTGGTGAACGGGCGCAGGAACTTGGCGTTGGCCGCCTCCGCCACGAACACGGGGTCGAGGCTCATGAGGTCGAGCCCGGAGTCCTTGGCGGCCAGCCGCCTGATCAGCTGCTCGCGCTGCTGCGTCGCGTCGCTCGGCAGCAGGGACGTCTCGATCCGGTACCGTCCGCCCGCGGCCTGCGTGCAGGACTTCGCGATGGCCGCCTGCCCGCCGTTGTCGGGGTTGATGTACCAGGTGAGCTTCGGCGCGCCGCCGCCGTCCCCGCAGGCCGTCAGCCCGCCGGCCAGCAGCGCCAGCGCCATCGCGGCCCTCGGCCATGCGGATCGCCGCTCGGGCCCTGCCGATCGCCGCCGCGGCCATGCCGATCGTGCCCGCTCCGCGGGACCGTGCCGTCCGGCCACCCTCGTCCGGTGCCGGGCGGGTTCCGCCTCGCTCTCCGCTCGATCGACTCGCTCGACCATGGGGCCTCCCGAAACCCCCACCGGGATGCGGGCACTTCGCCGGGCCGCCCCCTCGGCGGGATTGGCCCCCCATTCGACCACCGGATTACGTGAGTGTCGAGATCCGGAGAGTAATCGGAAGGCAAAGGATCTTGATCAGGGGATGGCGCGGCCATGGTCCGGGCGTGAAGGTCGAAGCGTGGAATTCAGGGCCTGAAGGCCGACTCATTAAGAGCGATACATGAAGGTCAGGGGCGTGAAGATCCGGGGTGTGAAGGGCGGGGCGTGAAGTGGCGTGCATGAAGAAGGCGCGGAGAGAGCGCGGACCCCGACCGACCCGCGCGCCCTCCGCGCCTTCGCCTGTGTGGACGGTTGGTCCTGTGGGCGGGTGTGGCGCGGTGGCGGCTCAGTAACCGCCGCCCGACCCGTAGCCGCCGCCTCCGCCGCCGTCACCGGTGCCGGAGCCCGACCCCGTGCCGGCCGCCTTCTTTCCGGTCGGGGTGGTGGCCCACCAGACCCCGCCGACGCCCTGGCCCTTCGTGTCGCCGGGCTGCTTGTCCTGCTCGTAGTAGTACATGGGCCAGCCGTCGACGGTGAGCTGGCATTTGCCGTCGTCCTTGCGCTCGATGAAATTGACGACCTTCTTGGAGACGCCTTCGAGCTTGAGGTGCTTCCAGCCGTTGAAGACGGCCGGCGGCCATGCCTTCTTGCACGAGCCGAAGCAGTTGGTCGTCGGCGGCTTGTTCTTGTCCTTGTCGAAGCGATAGAGCGTCATGCCCTTGCCGTCGGTCAGGATCAGGCCGAGTTTCGGGTCCCGCTTGGCCTTGACGACCGTCCAGCCCTTCCAGCGGTTGCCGTTCGCCTGCTTGAGCGGGGCCGCCTTCTTGCCGGTCGGCGCCGCGGCGTACCAGGTGCCGCCCACCCCCTGGCCCCGCGTGTCGCCGGGGCTGAGGTCCTTGGCGAACCGGTAGAGCGGCCACCCGCCGAGCGTGACCTGCCACTTGCCGTCCGGGCGCTTGACCTTGCCGACCAGCGACTGCTGGACGCCCTTGACCTCGGTGTTGCCCTGACCCGCCCACACGGGCGGCCATGCCTTGGCGCACGCGCCCGCGCAGGTCGACGCGGGCGGGCGGGCGGTGTCGTTGTCGAAGCGGTAGAGGGTCATGCCCTTGCCGTCGGTGACGACCCTGCCGAGCTTGGTGACGCTGGCGACCTCCAGCACCGTCGGCTCGGGGGCCGGCGACTCGGACGGTTCGGCCGACGGCTTCGCCTGTGCCTGGGAGCCCGCGGCGTTCTGCTTCCCCCCGGCCTTCTCCTGCCCGCACGCGGTCAGCACAAGTCCCGACGCCGTGAGGGCGGCCGCAGCGGGGATCGCCCAACGTGGGAATTTCATGTCGTGTCCTCCAGGTCGTTCTGGGCCCCGGCTCCGGTTCCAGGTCCCGCACGTCGATCGAGGTGGAGCCGCCGCTCTCCCGGATCGAGGAGCAATACGGTGAACCACACGGAACGGGTTCAACCCCCGGGAACCGGACGCCCGCGCGCCGAGTCACATGCACGTGCCGTACGCAAGCGGGGCGGGAACGAGGAAGGCTGCGGTGACCACCGGAAACGACTCAGCGGCCCCGGTCGACCTGACGAAGGACCGCCCCGCCGAACCGGGCGCGACAAGGCCGGGCCCGGCGTGGATCGTCGTCCCCGCCCGCGTGCTGGCACTGATCGTCGTGATCCCGCTGCGGTTCGGGTGGGACCTGGCCGTGCTGACGGCCCGCGGCGTCCGGGCCGCGTGGAACGCTCTCATGCGGGCCCCGGGCCGGTTCGCCCGCCTGCTCGGCCGGCTGCTGCGGAGCGCCTGGCTCGCGCTGTACCGGTGGCTGCTCGCCCCTGCCGGACGACTCCTGGCCGCAATCGGCCGGGGGGTCGCCGCGCTGGTCGACCTCCTCGTCGTCCGGCCGCTGCGCTGGCTCGCCGTCGTCGTGGTCCTCGGCTTCCTGCGGTGGTTCGGGCGCGGGACGGGACGGCTGGCCCGATGGATCCACCGGGTCCTGATCGCGCCGATCGGCCGGCTGTTCTCCCTGATCGGGCGCGGGCTCGGGGGGCTGCTCGCGTTCCTGCTGCTCCGTCCGCTGCAGGCGCTCGGCCGAGGGCTCATGTGGCTCCTCGGCATCCTCGGACGCGGCTTCGGGCTGCTCTTCAAGGGCATCGGCCTGCTGCTGGGCGTCCTCGTCGTCCTGCCGGCCGTGCTGCTGTGGCGGTACGTCCTGCGGCCGCCGCTGCTCGGCATCGCCTGGCTGGCCCGCACCCTCTGGGCCGGTCTCACCTGGCTCGGCCGCGGAACCCTCACCGTCCTGGGCGCGCTCGGCGGCGTGCTCGCATCCGGCTGGCGCGCCTTCGCCGCGGCCGTGGTGTGGTCATGGCGGCTGATCGGGCGCTTCCTGGCCTGGCTCGGACACGTCCTGATCGTCGTGCCCGCACGGACGGTGTGGCGCTACCTGCTGGCACCCGTCGTCGCCGGGGCCGTGGGGGCTTGGCGCCTCGCGGCCCGGATCCTCCGGTGGCTCTGGCGGACGCTGATCGTCGTCCCGGTGCGGGTCCTGGTCGTCACCCCGGCACGCTGGACACGGACGAACGTTCTACGCCCGATAGGCCACGGCGTCCGCTCGACCTGGCGGGTCACAATCCGCGACCCGCTCCGCGCCACCCGACGCACAATGCGAGAGGCGGCCCGAGACGTACGCCTCCAACTCCGCCGAACCTTCCGAGGGCGCTGAGTTGATTGCAGTGCCCTCCTCCTTCGGGCCCCGAGGGCCCTCCATCGTCGGGCACTGCGGCGATCGCTGGCATCGCTCCGACTCGCCTTGCGGCTCGCTGCGCGATCAGATTCTTGCTCCACTCGAATCTGCCTTCGGACGCGATCGCGAACACTGGGGTTGTTGCGGGGTTGCGCTGCAAGGCGAACTGTCCAGGGGCCTCCGCACGACTCAACTCCTCGTCCCCGGACGAACGAACCGCGCCGGTCCCGGAGGAGACCGGCGCGGTCTGGTCGCTACTCGTTGTCGGAGGTGTGCTGCTCGTTGCGCTCGCGCATCTTGCGGAGCAGCTCCTTCTTCTTCTCGGCCGCCGTTCGGGCGTCGCCGCCGGCCGCCTGCGCCTTTCCGCCGCGCAGTTCTCCGCGCGACAGGTTCCTGCGCTGGCCGCCTACGCCGAGCATGCCGTTCCGGCCCCGGCTCTTGGACATGAGGTTCTCCCGTTCGGCTGGGTGTGGTCTTCGTTCGGCACCCAGGTCCGGCCGCGCGGGAGCGTGCAGCTCAGACGCGGATCGCGTCCCGGCCGGACCCGCCGGCGGGACGGTCGCGGTAGACACGCTGCGGAGTGGGCCACCAGGCGGTGGCCTCGGCATTGACCAGCATGCGGTCAGGGTAGGCAGCGGCTCGGCGGGCCCTCAACCGAATTCCCGGCGGCATGGCTGGGATACTGGTCGGCGATGTATCGACTCCTGTTCTCACTGGTCATCTCCCGTGTTCCGGCGGAGACCGTCCACCATCTGACCTTGCGGGCGCTGCACGCGATCCAGGCGGTGCCCGGCGCGGTGCCGCTGCTGCGGCGGCTGCTCGCGCCCCGCGACCCCGCGCTGGCGGTCCGCGCGTTCGGGCTGGACTTCCCGAGCCCGCTGGGGCTGGCCGCCGGGTTCGACAAGGACGCCGTCGCCTTCGCGGCGCTCGGCGCGTTCGGGTTCGGCCATGTCGAGATCGGGACGGTGACCGGGCGCCCGCAGCCCGGCAACCCGCGCCCGCGGCTGTTCCGGCTCGTTCCTGACCGGGCGGTCATCAACCGGATGGGCTTCAACAACGCGGGCTCCGAGGCCGCCGCGGGGCGGCTCGCCCGGCGGGCGCCGGGGACGATCGTCGGCGCCAACATCGGCAAGACGAAGGTCGTCCCGGAGGCCTCGGCGGCCGCCGACTACGTCGCGAGCACCGAGCGGCTCGCCCCGCACGCCGACTACCTCGTCGTCAACGTCAGCTCCCCCAACACGCCCGGCCTGCGGAACCTCCAGGCCGTGGAGCACCTGCGGCCGCTGCTGACGGCCGTGCGGGAGGCCGCCGACCGCTCGTCCGCACGCCGCGTCCCGCTGCTGGTGAAGATCGCGCCGGACCTGGCGGACGACGACGTCGACGCCGTCGCCGACCTCGCCCTCGAACTCGGGCTCGACGGCATCATCGCGACCAACACCACCATCGGCCGCGACGCCCTGCTCAGCCCGCCCGCGCTGGTCAAGGAGACCGGCGGGCTGTCGGGCGCGCCGCTGCGGGAGCGGTCCCTGGAGGTCCTGCGCCGGCTGCGGTCGCGTACGGGCGGGCGGCTCACGCTGGTCTCGGTCGGCGGCGTCGAGACGGCCGACGACGTGTGGGAGCGCATCAGGGCGGGCGCGACCCTCGTCCAGGGCTACACCGGGATGATCTACGGCGGTCCGCTCTGGGCGCACCGCGTCAACCGCGACCTGGCGCGCCGCCTGCGCGGCAGCGCCTTCCGCACCCTCGACGACGCGCGAGGCTGATCTCCGGCGGGTCGGTCCTGCGCCGGCGACCCGGCCGGTGTTCGCGAACGCGCACTAGACGAAGAAGCCGTCAGCGATCAGTTCCGGCAGGACGGCGTCGGCGTGCGCGCGGACCTCGCCCGCGTCCATTCCGGTGAGCTGTGCGATGGCGTCGAGGAGCGGGTCGACGGGCAGAGTGCCGTCGCAGACCCCGGCGAGGGCGGCCTCGACCGTCCCGACACCGGCGGCGCGGCGGAGCCGCCGCGTCTGCCGCAGCACGATCCGCTCCGGGTCCTCGGCGCCGGGCGGGCCGATCTGCTCCTGGACGAGACCGGGCGCCGCCGCGAGCAGCCGTCCACAGGCTGTGGAAAACTCGTCGGCCTTCGTGAGGCCGTCCAGCACCTCGTGCGCGTACGCGCCGACGGGCTGCTCGACCGCGTGCCGGAGCTCCTCGATCCGGACGGCCGGACGCTCGGCGCGCCGCAACGTGATCCAGCCGAACCCGATCCCGGTGACGTTCTCCCGCTCGAAGTGATCGAGCCACGCCTCGTACCGGGCGCGGTACTCGGGCGTGCCCGCCTCGCAGGAGTCCCGCAGCCACAACTCGGCGTACTCCGCCGGATCCTGGACGTCGCGCTGGACGATCCACGCGTCGCAGCCGTCCACCCACGCGCCGACGCGCTCCTCCCACGGGACCCCATCGACATGCAGCCAGTTGGCCAGGAGCTGGCAATATCCGCCGTCGTTCAGGTACCGCGAGGCGCTCTGGACGAGCCGCCGGCAGAAGTCGTCGCCCGCCATCCCCGACTCGCGGTAGGTGAACCGCCGATCGCCGGGCGGCGCGACAACGAACGGCGGATTCGACACGATCAGGTCGAACCGGCGGCCCTGGACCGGCTCCAGCAACGACCCGCGCAGCAGTTCCGCGCCGTCCACGCCGGACAGCGCGAAGCTCATCGCGGCCAGTTCCAGCGACCGCGGATTCACGTCCGTCGCGGTGATGCGCCCGCCCGGGGAGCGCCCCGCCACGTGCACCGCCTGGACGCCGCAACCCGTGCCCAGATCGAGCACGTTGTCCACAGGCCTGTGGACAACCAGCTGCGCCAGGTTCGCCGACGCGCCGCCCGTGCCCACGACGTGATCGTCCGCCGGGACGCGTCCATCGCCGGGCCGGACCTTCAGATCGGAGACGGCGTAACCGGCGTGCCCGTCACCGTCCACGGCCTCCAGCGGCTCGACGCGCACCAGCGCCCGCACCTCCCCGCCGGACGCCTCCGCGAGCCCCGCCGCCACGAGATCGTCCACGGCGACGGCGTCCTCGGGAACGGGCACCTGGAGCCAGAACAGCCGGGTCAGGACCTCGACCGGCGACCCGCCGGCCGTCGCCCGCAGGGCGGGCACGATCTCGTCACGCGCCAGCGCCCCGCCCGCGACCGGGCCGAGCGCCTCGCGCACCCCCGCGACGCTGTAGCCGGCCCCGAGCAGCAGTTCACGCACACGACGAAGATCACGCATCCGCCCATCCTGCCCGCTGCGGGCGCGCTACGCGTCCCGGATCGCCGGACATGCCCTGCCGGAACACCCCGCGAAACCCACCAGCACACGGACCAGGCTCTAGCCGCAACTGACAAAGACCGAAAGGTTGCGATCGCGTCCGAAGGCAGGTTCAAGCGAAGCGAGAACCTGATCGCGCAGCGAGCCGCAAGGCGAGACGGAGCGATGCCAGCGATCGCCGCAGTGCCCGACGATGGAGGGCCCCCAGGGCCCGATGAAGGAGAGCACTGCAATAGACACAGGAGGGCCCTCCGGGCCTGAAGGAGGGCAGGGGGCACTGCAATGAACACAGAACCTCACTGCAGGTACGTCTGGAAGCCCTCGGCCAGGGACTCTGCGATGCGCTGCCGGAAGGACGCGCTGGACAGCTTTTCCGCGTCGCCCGCGTTCTGCATGTTGCCGCACTCGATGAAGACCTTCGGCACGGTCGACATGTTGAGGCCGCCGAGGTCGTCGCGCCGGTCGATGGCCTTCTTGCCGAGGTAGTTGGAGTACGGGATGCCGGTGCCCTCGTGGTAGGCGTTCCGGAGCGCTTCGCCCAGCTCGGCGGAGGCGGACACCATGTCGGCGTTCCGGCCGATGGACAGCGGCTCGATGATGTGGAAGCCGTGGCCGGACGGGGACGCCCCGTCGGCGTGGATGGACAGCGCGGCGTCGGCCTTGAGCCGGTTGCCGACCGCGGCGCGGTCGGTCACGCAGGGGCCGACGCCCTTGTCGTCCTTGCGGGTCAGCGTGACCTTCGCGCCCCGCGAGCGCAGGAGGTCGGCGAGCCGCTTCGACACGTCCCAGGTGAAGGCATGCTCCGCGTAGCCGGCCTTGGTCTCGGTGCCGGTCGTGTCGCAGGCCTTGCTGCCGTTGCCGATCTTCACCTGCCGGTTGATCGCCGACGGGTTGGCGGCGTTCCCGCCGTTGTGCCCCGGGTCGATGACGATCACCTTGCCGTCCAGCGCCGCCGGGTCCCCCTTGGCGGACGCGGGCGACTCGCCGCCCTTCGACCCGCCCGGGGACGCCGCCCCGGCGGTCGGCGGCCCGGCCGCCTCACCGCCGCCGGACGTCCCGGAGGAACCGTTGCACGCGACTAGCGCGCCCAGGCACAGCGCGATACCGGCGACCGCGGGGCCGCCTCGATTGATCCGCACAGGCCGATTCCTCCGTGATGACTTCGTTACCGACCCTGACAGTCTGCACACCCGCGCAGGTTCGTCAAACGGAGTCGGCGGAATCGGGGGGTTCAGCCGCGCAGCGGGTCCTCCTTGCCCAGCAGGGCCGCGAGGGCGCGCGCCTCGTCCGCGTCCAGGCCGAGGACCACGCGGGGACGGCCCCACGGGTGGTCGATCGAATGGGCGACGTAGCTGGCGACGGACTCCGACACCTGCTCGGCGAGGCCGCGCGCGTGCCGCCACTCCGACCACGCGCGTTCCAATTCGCTCGCCGCGCGCTGCGCGCACGACACCAGTTCCGGATCACGCACGAGCATTACCCCCTGGCTGAACAGACCCTTGACCCGACCGCCGGCGGGCGTTGGCCCGGAGGCCTACCGCTAGACCGCCCGGGACCGCCCGCCGACGGTGAAGTCCCATTAACCACCTGCCCGCGCGCCCCGTCCCGGCGAATGCGACAGCCTTGGCCCGCCCCTTACCCGCCACGCACCGGTTCGAGAAACGATCGACCGTCCCCGTACCCCCGCCATACCGGCCCAGCGCCCTAGCCGCCAACGCCACGCCGCGAAGAACCCCGGCTTCACGCCCCACAGCGCCACGCCCACAGCCCCGCGGCCCAAGAAGAGTGCCCGATTACGTGACCACGATCCTCGCGTCACAGCCACGCCCTCACGAAGCACGCCCTCACGAAGCACGCCCTCACTTCCACGGCGCCACCGCGTTACGGCGCCCAGCGCCAGGACGTGACGTGACGGCCGCCGGCCTCACGGCGGCCGGCGTCGCGGCGCACGGCCGACGGCCTCACATCCCACGGCGTCGCGGGGCGCGGCGGTGCCGCGGTGCGGGGCTGCGAGCACGGCGTCGTGGCGCCGCGGCCGACGGTGTTACGGGGCGCGGTGGTGCCGAGCGCGGCGTCGCGGCCAGGGCATTGCCGGCCAGGGCTGCTCTGTTCTGCGGCGCCGAGGAGCTTGGGAGCGCCTGGCCACGGAGCACGTCCGCGAGCCGGGGGTGTGGGCCACGCGTCGTGTGCCAGGGCGGCGGGGGTGCGGGAGCGAGGGGAGGGCGGGAGAGGTCCTGGGGCGGCGTGGGGGCGGGGTCACGGGATGGGAGCGGGTCCCGTCGTCGAGCGGACCACCAGGTGCGGGACGACCAGCTTCTGGCGCGCGGAGCGGGACGGGTCGCCGATGCGGGCGGTGAGCATCTCGGCGGCCACCCGGCCCATGTCGCGGCGCGGCTGGTCGACGCTGGTCAGCGAGATGTGCCGGATCGCCGCGAGGTGGGTGTTGTCGTACCCGACGATCGACAGGTCCGCGGGGACCCGCATGCCGAGCTCGTCGGCGGCCGACAGCGCCCCGGTCGCGACCAGGTCGTTGGGAGCGAAGATCGCGGTCGGCCGGGCGTCGCGGCGCAGCAGGGAGCCCGCGGCCCGGTAGCCGCCGTCCTCGGTGAAGTCGCCGGCCTCCACGACGATCTCGTCGTCGAGGCCGTGGCGCCGCATCGCCTTCTCGTAGCCTTCGCGGCGGTAGCGGGCGGTCGTGGAGCGCGCCCCCTCGATGTGCGCGATCCGCCGGTGGCCGAGCTGGACGAGGTGGTCGACGGCGAGGCTCGCACCGAGTTCGTCGTCGTCCACCACGATGTCGACGCCGTGGACGTCGCGCTCGCCGACGACCACCACGGGAACGCTGGCGGCGGCCTCCTTGAGCGACTCGGGGACGACGCTGAGCAGGACCAGCCCGTCCACCCGCATCTCCAGGAACGCCTCGACCGCCTCGGCCTCGAACATCGGGTCCCAGCGGCCGCTGCCGACCAGCATCCGCAGCCCCGCGCCGTGCAGGCTCTCCTGGAGGCCGTCGAGGAACTCGGCGAAGAACGGGTTGTGCAGGTCGGCGACGATGGCGCCGATCAGCCGGGTGCGCCCCTCGACCAGGCTGCGCGCCACGGCGTTCGGGCGGTAGCCGAGCTCCCGGGCGGCCTGCAGGACGGCCTGCCTCCGGCGTTCGCTCACGTGCGGTGACCCCCGCATGACCAGCGAGACAAGCGATTTGGACACACCGGCGCGTTCGGCGACATTGCGGATCGTCGGTTTCGGCGCGGGCACCGTCCTGCCCTCGTCGCGCGGTGCGGGAGAGGGCTCGGTGCGCGGGCGTGGCACCGAACCCTTCCCCTGCATGTCGTGCGGGGGGTTTGCTTCATCAGCTGACATGGCACTCCGTCCAGGGGGACCTGCAGGACCTGCCGCGGCGCCGCGCCGGTGGGGGATTCGGCGCGCCGCCCTCCGCTCAGGAGGAGATGCCATGATGCCGCGCCTTCCCCCCATACCGCCGCAACAGTGAGTAACGGGCATCCGACAATGGTGGTTCGGGCCTGTGGTGTTCCGGATCACAGCGGGCCCGGAACGATCATGCCCCCGTTCCCGGGGCCCCGGGACGGGAACGGATGAGGAGACCGCCACCGGCGCACTCGGTGTTGCGCCCTCCGCGCGCCGTGCTCGGATACCCTGCCCAGGTGGGAGATCGTGCGGTGACCGGTGAGAAGGCGCGAGGCCGGCCGAGCGGCGGGCGCGGGCGTCGCCGGCTCAGCGTGGACGAACGGCGGGACGAGCTGATCGAGGCCGCCCTGCAGCTGTTCAGCACGCGCTCGCCCGAGGACGTCTCGATCGACGACGTCGCGGCGAAGGCGGGCGCCTCCCGGGCGCTGGTCTACCACTACTTCGGCGGCAAGAACGAGCTGTACATCGCCGCGCTCGGCAGTGCCGCCAAGCAGCTGTCGGTGCTGCTCGAACCGCCCACCGAGGGCAAGCCGCTCGAACGGCTGCGAATCTCGCTGAAGCGCTACTTCGACTTCGTGGAGAGCCACGCGGCCGGGTACACGGCGCTGCTGCGCGGCGGGCCCGCTGACCGCTCGGGCGAGGCCGGCGAGATCGTCGACGGGATCCGCCGCCTGCTGCTGGACCGGATCCTGCACTCGCTGGACATCGACGTTCCGCCGCCGATCCTGCGCATCACGCTGCGCTGCTGGATGGCGACCGTGGAGACCGCCGGCCTCGACTGGCTGGAGAACGGCGACGTGGCCCGCGCCGACCTGGAGCGGCTGCTGGTCGACCAGCTCGTGGTCATCATGCACGTCTCCGGGCGGCACGACCCGGGCACGGGCGCCCTGTTCGACCGCCTGGCCCAAGAAGAGATGGGCCAGTAGCCGGCCGGCGATGAACCAGTAGCCGTCCGACCTGGGGTTATCGCCCTGACGTGCACGGAGTTTCGGACATCCAACTCGGCCGCGTCCACAACCGGACACAACCCCCAGATAGGTAGCGCGTTATCCGCGCTCCGCAGGCCGGGCGCGCTTGCCCGGGCCGACGCCGCGTCGTCCTCGGGGGCGGGCGCTCGGGGCGCCCGTTCCGAGGACGACGCGGGACTGGCGTCTGGGACGCACGGTTCTCGGATGACCGTCGTCCCGTGTCGGCCAGGAGGCCACCGATCGGGGCCCCGCACGAATCCCGGCGCGAGGTCCGTTCGGGCGCCTCCTGGCCGCCCCCCTCTTGTGCCGTGTGCGTCCGGAGGGCTCCCCAGGAGCCCGGCCGGTCGGAGTCTCTACTCCGAGCGCTGCTGCGGTATTCCCGCGAGCAGTGCCCGCACCTCCGCCTCGCGGTAACGGCGATGCCCGCCGAGCGTGCGGATCGACGTGAGCTTTCCCGCTTTCGCCCAGCGCGTGACGGTCTTGGGGTCGACGCGGAACATCGTCGCCACCTCCGCCGGCGTCAGCAGGGGCTCGGCCTCTGGCGTACGTGCTGACATGTTTGCGGCCTCTCCTCCGTGGACCGATGACAGCGATCCTGCGATTGATCTCGCGTGGTCACTGATGTCCCCTATGGCCCGAAAGAGCCACTATGACATCACAACGTGTAACCTTGCCACCACTCAGCGCAACAAGCAAGTTCCTGGCGGTAGTTGCGTGCAAACATCCCCGCGGGAGCAAGGTGCCGTGCGTCTCCGGTGGCCACTGGGTCACGCTGCGTGATTCTAGCGACACGTATAGTCGTATCGCGCGCAGATTCGGGAAATTTGTTTTAGTTCGCGGCCTCGAGCGCCCGTACAGGGCGCCAGCGGGCGAGGAGACGCTTGTACATCGCGACGGTCAGCTCGACCTCACCGCGCTCCATCCCGGTGAGGGCCACGGCCATCTCCGCGACCGACTCGTCCGTCCGGAGCGTCGTGTCGTCCAGCAGGTGGACGAGCCCGCCGTAGTCGAGCTCCACGAGCGCGCGGGGGTGGAACTCGCCGAGCCAGCGGCCGAGGGTCTCCAGCCGCCCCGCCGACAGGAGGTAGACCTCATCCGTGCCGTCGCCGAGGTTCTCGCGCACCACCGGGAGTGCCGCCGCCACCCGGCGGCGCGCCTCCCCCATCGACGTGACGTAGACGAGGGTCCGCGCAGGCGCGGCCGTCGCCGAACCGTGGACCGCCGCCTCGTCGGCGGTGTCGTCCGCCCGATATCCGGTGCCCGGCGTGCCGAGCATCAGGCACCGCTCACCGCGTGCGAACGGGACGAACCAGTCCAGCGGGACGTGCCAGGTGCTCGTCAGGATGTGCGGGCGCAGGGACCGGCCGCCCTTCTTCCACTGCTCGAAATCGCCCCTCACCCGTTCGGACACGGGCGGCGGGACGAAGGCCGCGGCCACGCCCGCCGCGTGCTCGTCCCTGAAACGCTCGAAGGCCAGCCACGACCGCAGCCGCGTCCCCCAGGGGCACACGTAGATCATGTCCTCCAGGCGGCGCACGTAGGCGTCCCTGCTCTCCCGTTCCGGGACGACCTCGGGCGGCGAGCCCGTCAGCCTGAGCACGGCCTCCCGGTGCTCCACCCCGAGCGCGTGGATCCGCCTGGGACGCCGCCTGGAGTCGGCGTAGACCGTCCACAGGGTCCGCGCGGGCTCCGGGAAGGCGGTCACCGGTTCATAAACCCGTAGGTAGGCCGCGTACGGAAGCACCATCGCATCGTGACATGAGAATCGCATCGTGACATGAGATTCGGTCGGGCGTGGCGCCATCGCGCACCCTAGGCTGATCTTAGAGACAGAGAGGAGGGCACTACCGTGCCTAATGTCTTCGGGGCGCCCCACAAGGGCACCGAACCCCGACACGAGCAGGTCGTCTTCTGCCAGGACGAGGCCAGCGGCCTGCGCGCCATCATCGCCATCTACTCCACCGCGCTCGGCCCGTCCCTGGGAGGAACCCGCTTCTACCCGTACGGCTCCGAGGAAGAGGCCCTCGCGGACGTGCTGAACCTGTCCCGGGGCATGGCGTACAAGAACGCCCTGGCCGGGCTCGACCTCGGCGGCGGCAAGGCCGTCATCATCGGCGACCCCGCCACGGACAAGTCCGAGGCGATGCTGCGGGCCTACGGGCGGTTCGTCCAGTCGCTGAACGGCCGGTACTACACGGCCTGCGACGTGGGCACCTTCAGTGAAGACATGGACATCGTCGCGCGCGAGTCCCGTTTCGTCACCGGACGGACGGTCGCGCACGGCGGCGCGGGCGACTCCTCCATCCTCACGGCGTTCGGCGTGTTCCAGGGCATGCGGGCCGCGGCCGAGACCGTGTGGGGAGCGCCCACGCTGCGCGGCAAGCGGGTCGGCGTGGAGGGCGTCGGGAAAGTCGGCCACCGCCTGGTGGAGCACCTCCGCGAGGACGGCGCGGACGTCGTGATCTGCGATGTGAACGAGGCCGCCGTCGACCGCGTCCGGGCGCTGCACCCCGAGGTGGAGGTCGTCGCCGACGCCGACGCCATGGTCCGTACGGAGCTCGACGTGTACGCGCCGTGCGCACTGGGTGGCTCCCTGAACGACGACACGGTGCCCGTGCTGGCCGCCAGGATCGTCTGCGGCGCCGCGAACAACCAGCTCGCCCACTCGGGCGTGGAGAAGCGCCTCGCCGACCGCGGCATCCTGTACGCGCCCGACTACGTGGTGAACTCCGGTGGCGTGATCCAGGTCGCGGACGAGATCGAGGGCTTCAACTTCGACCGCGCCAAGGCGCGCGCGGCCGGAATCTTCGACACCACCCGGAAGATCTTCGCGCTGGCCTCCGACGAGGGCGTCCCGCCGGCGGTGGCCGCCGACCGTCTCGCGGAGCGCCGGATGTCCGAGGTCGGCCGGCTCCGGAGCATCCTCCTCTGAAATCCAGGGCGGGCCTGGTGAGTTCCAGGAGGGCGCGGTCTGGAGGGTGGACTTCCTAGACCTGTTTAGACCGTTGCAAAACCGTTGCGAGGGCCGCTGTGGGGCGGCGTACGACCGTCCCACGGTGGCCTTCGCACGTTGACGTGACCACCGGATACACTGTTGTTATCAGCAACCGGAGCGCCGCCACGTACCGTCGATGTACCGAGCCAGGCGCAAAACGGGTACGGTTGTACCCGTGACTGACGCATGGCTCATCAGGCACCGGTTCGTGTGGTACACGCGCGCGTTGATGGGCCCACGAAAGCCCTGACCATCGAGGGGGTCGAGCCAATGGGTCGCGGCCGAGCCAAGGCCAAGCAGGTGAAGGTTGCCCGGCAGCTCAAGTACAGCACCGGCAACACGGACCTCGACCGCCTTAAGGATGAACTAGGAGTCAGCGACTCCGGCGAAGACTCCTATGACGAGCTCGCCGAGAAGTACGCCGACTACGCCGACGACTACGGCACGGAGCCCCGCAAGGACGGCACCTCCGGTTGACCGGCAGACAGCACGCCACCGCCCGCACCGCCGGGCGGTGGCGTTTTGTCATGGCCTCGGAGCGCCCGGGGCTCCTGATCTCGCCGGTCGGTGATCGCGCCGATCGGCGATCTCGCTGAGTCGTCCATGGGCTCCCCAGGACCGCCGCACCACCCCCGAGTGGCCGGGCAGGTCCTGGAGGCGCTCAGCGTTCCGCTCAGGGCCGTCCACGTACCCCGGAGCCCGCCGGGCGACGGCAGGCCCCGAGGTCAGCGCAGGGTCGCGTTGCCGGTGCCTTCGGTGATCTCGCCGAGCGTCCAGGACGGCACTCCGCGGGACGCCAGCAGCCGGAGCGCCTCGTCGGCGCGGTCAGGCGCGACGATCGCGGCCATGCCGACGCCGAGGTTGAACGTCTTGTCCATCTCGGCCTGCGGCACCTCGCCGTGCGCCTGGAGGAGGCGGAACACCGCCGGGACCTCCCAGGAAGAGCGGCTCAGCAAGGCGTCCACCCCCGGTGGGAGCGACCGGGCCAGGTTCGCCGCCAGCCCGCCGCCGGTGATGTGCGCGAACGCCCGCACTCCGCCGGCCTCGGCCAGGGCCAGGCAGTCCTTGGCGTAGATGCGCGTCGGGGTGAGGAGCTCCTCCCCCAGCGGACGGTCGAGTTCCGCCGACCGGGTCTCCAGCGTCAGGTCGGTCGTCGCCAGGATGTGCCGGACGAGGGAGTACCCGTTCGAGTGGATACCGGACGACGCCATGGCGAGCACGACGTCGCCCGCCTTCACGCGGTCCGGCCCCAGGATCCGGTCGGCCTCCACGACGCCCGTCCCGGCGCCCGCCACGTCGAACTCGTCCGCCTCCAGCAGCCCGGGGTGCTCGGCGGTCTCGCCGCCGACGAGGGCGCACCCGGCCAGGGCGCACGCGTCCGCGATCCCGCCGACGATGTCGGCGACGCGTTCCGGCACGACCTTGCCGCAGGCGATGTAGTCGGTCATGAACAGCGGTTCGGCGCCGCACACGGCGAGGTCGTCGATGACCATGCCGACCAGGTCGTGCCCGATCGTGTCGTAGACGCCGAGGCGCCGTGCCAGGTCGACCTTGGTGCCGACGCCGTCCGTGGACGTCGCGAGCAGGGGCCGCTTGTAGCGCAGCAGCGCCGAGGCGTCGAAGAGCCCGGCGAACCCGCTGACGTCGTCGACGACCTCGGGGCGCCGCGACCGGGCCACCCGGGACTTCATCAGCTCGACGGCGCGCTCGCCCGCCGCGATGTCGACGCCTGCGGCCTCGTAGGAGGTCGTCGGGCGGTCCGTCATCGAGTGGCCTCCAGCAGGTGCTTGCCGCGGGCGTCCTGCTCCACCGGGATGGGGTACTGGCCGTCGAAGCACGCCCGGCACAGGTTGTCCTTGGCGATGTGCGAGGCGGAGATGAGCTCGTCCAGGGAGATGTAGCCGAGCGAGTCGGCGCCGATGGAGTCGCGGATCTCCTCCACCGACAGGTTCCCCGCGATCAGCTCGGCGCGGGTGGCGAAGTCGATGCCGTAGAAGCACGGCCAGGCGACGGGCGGGCTGGAGATCCGCACGTGGACCTCGGCGGCGCCCGCGTCCCGCAGCATCCCCACGATGGCGCGCTGGGTGTTGCCGCGCACGATCGAGTCGTCCACCACGACCAGCCGCTTGCCCTCGATCGCCTCGCGCAGCGGGTTCAGCTTCAGCCGGATGCCGAGCTGGCGGATCGTCTGGGACGGCTGGATGAACGTCCGGCCGACGTAGGAGTTCTTCACCAGGCCCTGGCCGTAGGGGATGCCGGACGCCTCGGCGTAGCCGATCGCGGCCGGGGTGCCCGACTCCGGCGTCGGGATGACCATGTCGGCCTCGACGGGGTGCTCGCGGGCCAGCCGGCGCCCGACCTCGACGCGGGTGGCCTGCACGCTGCGCCCGGCGATCGTCGTGTCGGGCCGCGCCAGGTACACGTACTCGAACAGGCAGCCCTTCGGGCGCGGCTCGGCGAACCGCTCGGACCGCACGCCGTCACCGTCGATCGCGACCATCTCGCCGGGCTCGATCTCCCGGACGAACCGGGCGCCGACGATGTCGAGCGCGGCCGTCTCGGACGCGACCACCCAGCCGCGGTCCTCCAGGGCGCCGAGCACGAGCGGCCGGATGCCCTCGGGGTCGCGCGCCGCGTACAGCGTCCCCTCGTCCATGAAGACCAGGGAGAACGCGCCGCGCGCCGCCGGGAGGATCTCCCGCGCCGCCTCCAGCGCACCGCCCGTGTCACCCGTGGGAGGACCACCCCCCGAAGGGCCGGTCAGGCCGTGCGTGGCCAGCAGCGCCGTCAGGACCTCGGTGTCGGTCGTGGCGGTCAGCACGCCGGGCGCCAGCCGCGCGGCCAGCTCCGGCGTGTTGATCAGGTTGCCGTTGTGGACGAGCGCCAGCCCGCCCTCGTCGGTGGACCGGAACGTGGGCTGCGCGTTCTCCCACGTGGGCGAGCCGGTCGTGGAGTAGCGGCAGTGGCCGACGGCTATGTGTCCGCGCAGAGTGTTCAGCACCGACTCGTCGAAGACCTGGGCGACGAGGCCCATGTCCTTGAACACGACGATGCGGGAGCCGTCGCTGACAGCGATGCCCGCCGACTCCTGCCCACGGTGCTGGAGCGCGTACAGGCCGTAGTACGTGAGCTTGCTCACTTCGGCTCTGGCCGCCTGTTCGGCGGGGACCCAGACGCCGAAGACCCCGCAGGCGTCCTGCGGAGCGCGGTCGGAGGGATCGAGGTCGTGGCTCAAACGTCCGTCACGGAGAGGCACGTTCGCCAGTCTAGATGCCCGGTTCACCTGCTCCGATCGGTGGCATCTCCTTAACGGACCTTTACTCCCCGGAACCACGGGCCCCACGCGGTTCCGGGAATCTGGGGACGACACGTGGAGGAACGCAATGACGCTGCCCGGGTACCGGACCTACTCGCCCCCTGCCCCGCCTGTGCGGAGCACTCTGGCCCGGACCTCCCAGGTGCTCGGAATCGTCGGTCTGGTCGGGCTCGCCGCGTGCTTCGCGGGCATGGTCCCGGCGCTCGCGGGGCTCGTCCTGGGGACGATGTCCCTCGTCCGGCGCGACCCGGACCGGCGTCCCGCCCTCGTGGGGGTGGTCTGCTCCGCGGTCGCCCTCATCCTCGGCGCCGGGACGCTCGTCTGGCTGCTCGCCAAGGCGGCCCAGTGCGGGGACCAGGCGCGGTACCCGGACGACCTGGCACGGCGCGGCTGCGTCGAACGCGAGTTCCCGTTCGCCCGGGCCACCCCTTAGCCGCCGGGTTGGTCTGCCAGGGCGCGGACGGCCTCCTGGCCGAGCGGGGAGGCGTACAAGCGGAGGTCGTCGAGGAGGCCGCCGAAGCCGGGCTTGGTGGGCTCCCTGCCCAGGTAGACGGGCCCGGCCGGGGTGACGACGGGGTGTTCCAACGCGACGGCCGCGTCCTGCGCGCCGTCGACGTAGAGGGTCATGCCCCGGGTGTCCACGACGAAGGCGATGTGCGCCCATTGCCCCACGGTCAGCCTGGCCGTGCTGTCGACGTAGTCCGGGCCCTTGACGGTGAACAACTGGACGCGCAGCCTCATCGCGTCCGGGTACAGCCAGAGCCCGAGCCCCCGCGCGTCGTTCTCGGCCACGGGCTTGTAGAAGAGGCTGCGCCATTCACCGGTCGGCCCCTCGTCGACCCGGACGAAGAAAGCCAGGCTGAACCCGAAGATCTGGCTGAGGACGAGCTGCGGCGCCGCGGGGATCACCGCCCGGTCGTGCCCGCGGAGGGCCAGCGCCTCCCCGTCCCGTCCGGGGACGATCTCGGCGGTCTCCGCCAGCTCGGCCGCGGGTGCGGCGCCGGCGGTGTCGGCGGCCCGGCGCCCGTCCACGGTGCCGGCGTCGAACGTCCAGTGCGCGATCAACACGGGATCACCTCCGGTAAGGCGCGCGTTACCCGCGCACGCTATGCGCGCGCTCACCGTCCAGTCGAGAGGCGACGTCCGGTCAAGGAGAACCCGCCGGGCGGGGCGGACCGTCAGTCGAGCGGCAGGGGGAGGTAGGCCGTCAGGTCCGCGCGCGCGCCGCTCGCCCGTACCCGTCCGTTCGCCGCCGCGTCTTCCCAGGTGGAGCGGCCGGTGGCCAGCGCGATCCACGTGGCGGCGTCCATCTCCACCACATTCGGCGGCGTACCACGGGTATGGTGCGGGCCGTCGATGCACTGAACGGCGGCGTGCGGGGGGACCCGGACCTCCACCGAACGGCCGGGCGCCAGCTCGGCGAGCCGATCGAGCAGGTACCGTACCGCTCCCCTGACCACCGGTCGGCTCGGCTCGGCGCCCCCCGCCTCGATGCCGGCGAGGACCGTGTCCAGAGCCGCGCGGCGCAGCTCGGCGGGCTCGTCCGCGCCGGTGTAGGGCGCCAGGCCGAGCGCGGCGCGCTCCTCGTTGAGGACGGCGGGGGAAAGCGGTGTTCGGCGCATCGCGCACGACGCTACCGGGTCCGCCGGGGTATCGCGCAGACGGTAGAAAGGACCCGGTGCCAGGCATGGGGGCGCAGAGGACGGGGAGGCCGGGGACGCCGTCCCCGGATGAGACGGAGGTTCGTCAGATGCCCGAGGCGCTGCCCCTGCAGCCGGGTGACCCGGGAAGGCTCGGCTCGTTCGAGATCACGGGACGGCTCGGCGTGGGCGAGCAGGGTGCGGTCTTCCTCGGCAGGGACCCGGCCGGCCGGCCCGTCGCCGTGAAGGTCCTGCACGTGCGGCTGAGCGGCGAGCCCGTCGCGCGGTCGCGGTTCGCCGACGCGTTCTCCGCGGCCCGGAAGGTGACCGGCTTCTGCACGGCGGCGATCCTGCACGCCGACGTGGAGGGCGACCGTCCCTACGTGGTGAGCGAGTGGGTGGACGGACCGTCCCTCCAGCAGCTCGTGGACGAGGAGGGCGTGCGCGGCCCCGTCGTCGTCGAACGCGTGGCCGTCGGCATGGCGGTCGCTCTGGCCGCCGTCCACCGCGCGGGCGCCGTCCACCACGACCTGAAGCCCGGGAACGTGCTCCTCGGCCGGGACGGTCCCCGGATGAGCGATGTCGGCATCGCCCACGCCATGGAGGCCGTGAACGTGGCCTTCCGCGGGAGCATGACCGAGGACCCCGCCTACAAGTCCCCCGAGCAGTTGAGCGGCATGGGCATCGGCCCTGCCGCGGACGTGTTCGCGTGGGCGTCGACCGTTCTGTTCGCCGCCACGGGCAAGCCGCCGTTCGGCGAGGGGTCGCCGTCCGAGGTGATGCAGCGGATCGTCTACGACGAGGCCGACGTGTCGGGCGTGCCCGACTCCCTGCGCGAGACGGTCGCGGCCGCTCTGGCCAAGGACCCGGCCGAGCGTCCGATGGCCAAGACGATCCTCGAACGGCTGCTGGACCAGGGCAGCGCGCTTGCGGGGCGCCTGCCGGCCTCGATGGTGGAGGAGGGGCGCGCCCTTGCGACGGGCGTGATGATCCACCACGACGTGCCACCGGTCGTACCGCCGCCGCGTCCTCCCATGGCAGCTCCCGGTGGGCCTATGGGAGCCGCTGCTCCCCCGCCCGGGCCTGCCGCTCCTCCAGGACCGCCTCCAGGACCGCTTTCGGGACCGCCACCGGGCCCCCCTGCCGGTGCGCCTTCGGGGCCGTTCCCAGGAGCGCCTGCAGGGCCGTTCTCCGGAGCGCCGTCCGGTGCGCCTTCGGGGCCTCCGCCGGAATCTGCGTCGCCATCGCTGCCGCTGCTGGGGAAGCTCGCGCGCTCGCGCCGCTCACGCCCGGAGCCCGTGCGGGAGCCCGAGCCGCCCGCGGCCGAACTGGATCCTGCCGCGTTCGAGGCGACGACGGCCTTCAACGCGATCGGCCTGGACCGGCCCGAGCGGCAGTCCCAGGCGGGCGGGCGCGACCACGCGGAGCAGACCACGAGGTTCGACGCTCTGCGTCCCGACCCGACTGCGACGTTCGACGCCGTCGGTCCCGATCCGACGGCCACTTTCGACGCCGTCGACCTGCCCGCCCATCCGAACCCCACAGAGCCGAACCCCCTCATTCCGGGGCTGGGGCAAGGGCGCGAGAGCCACGGGCACCGCTCCCCGGCGAACCGGTCGCCCCTGTCGCTCATCGCGAAGATGCGGCGCCCCGGCAACCACGTCCTCGGCCTGGCACTGTCGCTGGCCATAGGCGTCGGCGTCGGCATCGCCATCATCGTCCTGGTGCTCTGGCCCCAGTTGAAGTCCGACGACGACTCGCCGTCCGACAGCACCAACTCGTCCGCCAACCGCCCCGTGACCACGATTCCGCAATCGTTCGCGGGGACCTGGACGGGGACGGTGGTCAACACCAACCGGAACGCCTCCTTCCCCGTGCAGATCACCTTCGAGGCCGGCGGGACGACCGGGCGGGCCCTGTACCCGCGGGAGAACTGCGTCGGCACCCTGCGGCTCACCAGGGGGACGGAGAGCGCCCTGAGGATGAACCTGGACATCGGCAAGCCGTGCACGTCCGGGATCGTCCAGGTGACCCGTCAGCCTGACGGGACGCTCCAGTACACGTGGACGCGGCCCGGGACGAACCTCGGCTACGGCGGGCGGCTCACCAAGGCCTGATCCGGCCGTGCCGCCTCGGGCAATACGCCCAATTTGTCGTCTCATATCAGGACAGTTCCGCTAGGGTTTCCCCTCGATCGAGACCATCGATCATGGGCGGGACGCCTCGCGCGCTCCCCGGCATAAGGAGGAGCCTTGCGGGCTGTCCACCGAAGGCTGCTGCTCGTCGGCACGGTCGCGGCGTGCCTCGGCGGCGCCGCGGCGTTCCCGGTTCTCGCCGACGACTCCGCGTCCCTGGTGAAGGTGACCGCGGCGGAAGGCACCCCGGTGCCCGGCAGGTACATCGTCACGCTGAAGGCCGGAGCGTCCACCGACACGGCCGCCAAGAGCGTCAAGGCCGCGGGCGTCCAGCGCTTCGACGGCGTCCTGAACGCCTTCGCCGCGCGGCTGAACGGCGACCAGCTCAACAAGCTGCGCCGCGACCACCGCGTCGCCGCCATCGAGCAGGACCAGGTCGTCAAGGCCAGCACCACCCAGCGCGCACCGCTGCCCTGGGGGCTCGACCGCATCGACCAGCGGTCGGCGAAGCTGTCCAAGACCTACACCTACAAGTCGTCCGGCAAGGGCGTGAACGCCTACATCATCGACACCGGCCTGGACGTCGGGCACAAGGAGTTCGGCGGCCGCGCCTCGATCGCGTGGGCGGCGCCCTTCAACGGCGACGGACGCGACTGCAACGGCCACGGCACCCACGTCGCGGGCATCATCGGCTCCAAGACCTACGGCGCCGCCAAGTCGGTCAAGCTGCGAGCGCTGCGCGTCCTCGACTGCAACGGCGAGGGCTCGATGTCGGACGTCGTCGCCGCCGTCAACTGGCTGCGCACCCACGCCGCCAAGCCGGCCGTGGCGAACATGTCGCTCGGCGGCCCCAAGTCCTCGGCGCTCAACACCGCCGTGATGAACCTGTCCAAGTCGGGGGTGTTCACCTCCGTCGCCGCCGGCAACGAGAACGCCGACGCGTGCAACACCTCGCCGGCCGGTGCGGGCTGGGTCATGGCGGTCGGCGCCACCACCAAGTACGACAACCGCGCCTCGTTCTCCAACTGGGGCAAGTGCGTCGACATCAACGCCCCGGGCTACGGCATCTACTCCACCTGGCCGGGCGGGGGCCACAAGGCGCTCAGCGGAACGTCCATGGCCGCCCCCTACGTCAGCGGCGTCGCCGCCCTGTACCTCTCCACGCACCCCAAGGCCACCTTCCCGACGGTGCAGAAGGTGCTGAACGACAACTCCACCCACACCCTCAAGAACCTGCGCTCGCAGCCCAACCGGCTCCTCTGGAAGGGCAAGCTGTGAGTCCCGTCACGTAGGATTGCCCGGCTCCCCAGCAAGGGGGCCGGGCATCTCGCGCCTTCGCCCCGTCCCACTGTTCGCAGGGGTTTACTCTTGGCGAGGCACACGGCTCTTTAACGTCCATTGACCTTCGGCCATGACGAGAGGAGAACACGTGGAGACCCCCGCCTCCACCCGTCGGCACGCTGACCGCCGCCGCGGCCGGCGACACACCGCCGCGGCTCTCGTGGCCCTCGCCACCGCGGTGCCCCTGCTCGCCGCCGCGACGCCGTCCGCGGCCGCCCCGCCGGCGTCCCTCCCCCTCGACCCGGGCGACAGCGGCAAGTTCGCGAAGCTGAACCGCCAGATCGAGCAGCTCGACAAGGAGTACGGCGGCGACCTCGCCAAGCTGAAGGACGCCGAGTACGCCGCGAAGAAGGCGCTGGACAAGTCCAACGACCTGCAGCGCGACCTCCAGGAGGCCCGCAGCGTCGTCGCGCAGCTCGCCGCGTCCCAGTACATGACGAACGGCGAGGACCCCACCGTCACCTTCCTCGCCGACGCGAACCCCTCCGACCTGCTCAGCAACGCCACCCTGGTCAGCCACCTCGCCCAGAACAAGGCGGGCAAGGTCGCCCAGATCCAGAAGCTCGTCGACGACCAGACGAAGGCCCGCAAGCAGGCCCAGCAGAAGATGGTCGAGCTGAACAAGGAGATCAAGGACCTGAAGCGGCGCAAGTCGCAGATCCAGTCCCTGGTCAAGAAGTACAAGCCCGAGTCCCCGAGCGTCGGCATGGGCGGCGTCACCCCGCGCATGCTCAAGGTGAAGAACACCATCGACCTGGAGACGGGCCCCTTCCCCACCATCGGCTGCGTCCGCCACACCGGCGACCCGCAGGACCACGGCACCGGCCACGCCTGCGACTTCATGGTCACCACGGGCGGCGTCATGGCCACTGGCAGCGCCCAGGCCCTGGGCGACCGCACCGCCTCCTACGCCATCGCCCACGCAAGCGCCCTGGGTATCAAATACATCATCTGGCGCCAACGCATCTACGACCTCCGCAGCCCTGGCTGGCGCTCCATGGAAAACCGAGGCGGCGTAACCGCCAACCACTACGACCACGTCCACATCTCGGTCTTCTAGACGTATCTCGCGCTGACCAGGGCCGCAGCTCACGAGATCTCCCGAGAGGGCACATCCAGGGCACACGTGCCCGGAATCGTTCCCCAGGTGTCATCGATCGCCTTGCGCATCCGATCACGGCTCGACGGCATGAGATGCGTGTACGTCCGGAGCGTGAACCCAGGGTCAGCGTGCCCAAGGAACTCGGCGAGGGCCCGAATGTCCACGCCTTGCTCCAGGAGGACGCTCGCGAAGTGGTGCCGCAGCGCGTGAAAGCCGTTGTCCCGAGTTGCCGGAACATCGGCCCGCACGAGCGCCGGCTTCCAGACGAAGCGGTTCCACTCCGTGCGATGGATCGGCGTCCCCTGCCGAGTGGTGAAGATCAGCCGCGCCGTCACCGGGTCGCCGTCCGGTGTCTTCCATGGCAGGGTCACCGGCACGGGCGGGTAGTTGTCCGGCTGCATGTGCTCGGCCAGGAGCAGCCGCAGCGACTCCGGTAGCGGGATGTCGCGTTCCTTGCCGCCCTTGGGCAGAGCGAACACCTTACGACGACCCCTGAAGATCTTGATCTGCCGCCGGATGTGGACGACTCCGCGAAGGAAGTCGATATCTTCCTCAGCCAGCCCGAACGCTTCGCCTTGCCGAAGTCCGAGGCGAGCCCCAACCGCCACCATCACGGCGTATCGCTCGGTGATGACCTGCCCGACCGCCGCCACCCGTTCGACGGACCACGGTTCGAACTTCCGCCCATCCCGCTTCGGCGCACGGACCGAGGAGGCCCGGCACGGGTTCTTGATGATCACGCCGTCATCTATGGCCGCGTTGAACACCGTGGAGACGTGCGCGAGGATCACCCGGACGTAGTTCGGCGCGATCACCTGCTGCCGTCCCCGCAGCCACGCTTGCATCAGGGACGGACGCTTGGACAGCGCGCCGAGCTGCTTGTCACCGAGGTCCGGATAGACGTGCAGGCGTAGCCGCTGCTCGATGGCGTCGCGGGTCCCCTCGTCGAAGGTTTGGGCCGCAAGCCACTGCTCTGCGTACTCCCGGAAGGTGATCTTCCCGGCGTTCGGGTCGACGTACATCCCGGAATCGAGGTCAGCCTTGACCTTGGCATCGAAGGCATCAGCGCACGTGTTCGGGTCCTTGCCCGCCTTCTTCGGGAAATTGCGCTTGCACTGCTTGCCGTTCTCGTCACGCCACCGGACCTGCCACCGATCCCCCTTGCCGTGATCCACGCTGGGGAATTGCTTGTGCTCTCGGCATCGCGGCATGGGCTTGCCGTGTTCGTCGTTGCGAGGCTTGGCCGCATGCCACCGGTCGTACACAGCCATTACGCCGCCTCCTGCTGCTGGCGGAACCAGTCGAGAACATCAGTCGGCAGGTAGCGCAGATGCCGCCCGACCTTGGCCGCTTTGGGGCCGGTACCGAGGTAACGCCACTGGTGGAGGGTGGCCACCGGAACACCCAGGAAGCGAGACACCTCCTGCGGAGTCCACGTCCGATCGACCGGCAGGTTCAACACCTCGGCCTCTGACTCCCTGCTCACGCTGCCTCCGCAGTTGCCGAAAGTTCGGGGGTGTCGTTCTGTGTCGCGGCGTCGAGCTGGCGGCGCCGTTCGATGCGTTCGTTGATCAGGTGCAGAAGCCGAGCTTCGGTCGGCTTGACGTCGGGATCAGCGGGACCGGCGCGTTCCCAGACGTGAACGGCGTTGGGGTCGGCCGGGTTGGAGACCGGGATGCCCGCCTCAGCCAGCCGCGCCAGCACCCACGCCTTTCGATCCGCCTTGTGGTCGGCCAGGGTCTTGCCGGACCACTTGCGGGAGACCAGGACGCGGCGGCCGCCGTAGCCGAGGTGTTCGCGGCGGTGTGCCTTGCCCTTGCAGAAGCCCGGCTGCATGCCTTTGCGGGGGTTCTTGGGTTGGATGCCGTAGCGCAGCCAGTTCGCGCACGTGGGCGAGCACGGCTCATAGCGGAGCGCTTCGGCCATCCGGTCGACATGCTCACGCTGCGCCGCAGTCTCAGCCTGGTGGCACTCGGCCACGCCCTTGACGAGGTACTTGGTCAGGTAGCCGATCAGCTTGCGGGACTGCGGGGAGTCGGCCATGACGCCTTGTGCGTCGATCTGCCGCCCGAACCTCACCACGTGGAGCGGTTCGGCGTCTTCGTCCAGGCCGAGCGCGTCCAGCGCGTCATCCCAGGTCGGGAGGACCTCGCCGGTTGCGGGATCGAGGTAGCCGCCGCCGTCCTCTCCCGCGACGTCATCCCAGACCGGCAGATGATCCCCGGAGAAGACGACCCGTTGTGTCGAGGGCCACCACACCTGGTGATACGTGGCCGCCACGACCTGTCGCAGTTCGGCGCGGGAGATGGTTCCGCGGATGGCCATGTGCAGGTGGGGGGCGTGACGGCGTTGGGGTTCGACGGTGGCGAAGTACTGGACGTCGTAGCCGACGAATCGGCGCAGGTTCTGCACGAACCGATCGACCAGCTTGGAGAAGTGCAGAGCGTCCCGAGCCGCCCGCGTGTAGTCGTACGACTCGGGGTCGACCGGGGTCCCGTCCGACCGCACCCGCCCGTAAGAGCCCAGGGTGAGCGTGAGGAACAGGGACGGCCGGAAGGTCTTGCCGTCCTTGTCCCGGTAGACCTTGCCCACGGTGCGGGAGTCGACCGGACGCCGAGGAAGGTCCGGAGCATCCTGCCGCCGCCGCGTGGAACGAGTCCGCCGGCCTTTGCTCTCATCACCGGACTTGAGGGCACCGCGCACCCCGGTGCGTTCAATCTCGTTGTCCAGGTCACGCACGACCGCATCCCAGAACCCGACGTCTTCCCCCTCCGCCGACCCCTCCTCGGCCGCCTTGTCACGGGCCGCCGCAGCTTGCGCCCGCAGCTCCATCCACGCGCGCTGCTCGTCGTCGGGATCGGCGCGCGTGATGACCGGTTCCTCGGTCAGGTGCCAGCCCTGGGAGCACTGCACGGCCCGAATCTTGCGCTTCCGCTCAGCACACGACGGGCACACCGAGGCCAGGGTGTGACCGCACGGCACGTAGACGACCTCGGCCGCACCGGTGTTGAGGTCCACGCGCCGCATCGGGACGGGGCGGATGCAGACGCCGTGTTCGACCGCGACCGCTTCCAGCACGCCCCGCGCCAGCGGAGGCAGCGTCTTGACCACCGCACCCGTCCCCGAACCCGGAGCAGCGGCCGGAGCCGACTCGGAGGGCGAACCGTCGAGGGCCAGTTGGGTCACGCCGCTCCCTCGATGTCGAGGTCAGGGACGCCGAGCGCGACCATGTCCCGGATGTCGTCGTCGGAGACGTAGGCCGCCCGCACGCGGACCGGGTCGGGGGTGGTCTCCAGCCGGACGAACCCGACCCCCGCCCCGATCTCGGGGATGGAGGAGATTTGGTCGGCCAGGGCGCCACGGTCGCGGGCTCCGTCGCCGAGCACCATGTCGACCTGTTCGTCTTCGTCGAGGCGCAGGGCGATTCGGTCGGGGAACAGGTTGCGCAGGTTGTTGACCTCTTTGCGCGCGTCCTGCTGCGCACCGATCACGCAGTACCCCACCGACCGGCCCTGTGAGGTGAGCACAGCCAGCGCCGACTCTGCCCGCTTGCGCAGATCACGTTCCGGGCAGTAGGCGGTCAGGAACGCCAGCTCATCGACCACGATGACCCGGAACGGATGCTCATGCGACGGCGTGAACGACCGGGTGACGCCCGCGAAGCGCTCAGCACGGGCGTTCATGTCCGCCGCAGCGTCCTCCAGCAGTTCGACCATGCCGCCGGACGGGTCGGAGGAGTACCGCCCGTACCGTTCGAACAGCGGACGCCCGAAGCTCAGTTCCCTGCGTTTGGGGTCGACGGCCCAGACCTCCACGAGGCCCGCGATCATCAACGGCAGCAGCGCGCGGATAGCGGACCAGATCACCGAGCCCTTGCCGGCACCCGTCGCGCCCGCGATCAGCACATGCGTGCCGAGCAGCCGCAGCCGCCAGGGCGAGCCGTCCTCTTGCCGTCCGATCACCAGCCCCGACAAGTCCACCGCGGACGCGTCGGGGACGGGCAGCGCGGGGAAGGGGACGGCGAGAGCGTCACGGCGGACGAACTCCAGCCAGATGCGCCCCGGACGGTCCCCGTCCCGCACCCGGACCGGCACCGCCCCGAACCCGTGCGCCAGGTTCGAGGTCACGTTCTCCCACGCGTCCGGGGCCTGCCCCTTGAGCATCTTCACCAGCACCCGATCCGACGTCGGGCCGCAGCGGACCCGGACCAACGTGGGCAGGTACTCCCGCCCTTTGTGGACCTTGGTGAGTCCGGCCGTGACCAGGACGGGTTGCCAGTGCCGCCGGTACACCGCCACCAGCCGCCACCAGCCATGAACCGGACGGACCACCGACCGGACGAACGAGGGACGGTCCAGCGCCGCCCACGCCACCAGGCCCACGGCGACGAGGGCCAGGACCACGACGGGGACCGCCCAGCCGTAGCGGTGGCCGAGCCAGCCCAGGCCGGACAGGACCGACACGGGGACGATGTTGCGGACCAGGAACACGATCGTCCGGACGAGCGCGCGGACGGCGTTGACCAGGAGCACGAGGCCCTCGGGCATGTGCCACACCGGAGGCGCCCACTTGGGCGCGGCGAACGGGTCTCGCTGCGCCTCTACGGCGACGTTCTCACCGGGGCCGAGCTTGCGGAACTCCCATGCCATGATGGGTCTCACCTCTTCTTTGTGCAGTTCAGGGGAGAGAGCGGGGCGGCCGGAGGTACCAGCTCCAGCCGCCCCACCTTGCTTTTCAGGCCGCCGACTCGACCGACCCGCCTGGCACCGAAGCCCCGTCGGTGTGGAGCCGCTCGACCTCGGCCGCGTACCGCGCGAACAATTCCGCGAGGCGGCGCGCGGTCGCCAGGTCTTCGGCGGTCGGCGCGGCCGGGTCGGTCGGCGTGATGGTCACGTTCGCGCCAGCGTGCATGAACGCGATCTGCGCGCGGGGACCGCCGTGCGAGCAGTACACCGACATCTGCCGATCCGGGATCAGGTTCACCACGATGCGGGAGGTCCCGTCCGGATCGACCGACACCGTGGTGTAGCTGTTGGAGTCCGCCATCACGCCGCCTTCCGCTTCCCCGAAGACCGGCCCGAAGAGGGACGACGCCCCGACCGGTACATCCGCTCCACCTCCACCGCGTACGCCGCAGCCTGGGAGGCCAGGCCCCGCGCGAACTCCACATCACCCGCGCTCACACGCTCCGGGAGGGTCAGGGTGACCAGCACCCGACCGGCCGAGACGGTGAACAGCGGTGTACGCGCCCGGAACGGCTTGAATTCCACCGACGCCCCGGCGTCGATCGGCAGGGACAGCGCCGACATGCGCCCGCCCGCCATCAGGCAGCGTCCTTCGCGGCCGCACCGCTGTTGTCCTTGCTGGTGCGGCCCGCGCCGCCCTTGTTGAGGTTGGCCGGGAGGACCGCCGACGCCTTCAGCGAGTACGCCAGCCGACCGGTACCGGAGTTGACGTACGGCGTGACCGCCAGCCCCTCGAACTCCACCGGCACGAACGGGAACCCCGCCGGAGCCGCCGGAACGACCGGCTGAACCGGGCCGGTCAGCTTCACCTTGAACGTCCCCTTGGACTCGGGGTCGGCGTCGAGGACCTCCACCGCCCACACCAGTTCCCCGGTGTCCTTGTCCCGCGCCTGCACGAAGTTGTCGACGGTGGAGCGGTCGAAGTCGCGCACCGCCTCCACACCGCCCTTGACGAACGCGCCGTAGGGGAACACGTCCCCGAACGCGACCTTGAACGGACCCTTGACCGCCATCGTGATCACTCCCATCCGGTCAACTGTCTGTCAGTTGACCTAGCAAGTGCGATCATAGACATACCCAGCTTGGTCTATCAAGTAACCAACCCTGGCGAATCGGCGGAATCGGTCACGCCAGCGGGTAGGCGTCCTCCAGCTCATGCAGGTCAGCAGGCATGACTGTGTCGATCACCAGCAGCGGACGCCCGGCAGCATCCCGAGCAGTCGCATACACGACGAGGACCGGCGTCCCCGCCCGCATCGAGAGAGCGCCCGCTTCCTCGTCGGTCGGCATCCTCGCAACGATGTGCTCGATGATGTGATCAAGCTTCACGCCCTTGCGGGACTCCAGGTGTTCCCGCACCCCCTGTTTCAGCGGCGCAGCGCTGGTCAGATTCGTCCCCTCAGCCAGGTCCAGAGGCAACCACAGGGAGAGGAGTTCAGACGGCGCCTCATCAGCCGTCAGCAGGCGCCGGCGAAGGAACGCCTTGCCCGACGAGTCGAGACCGAGCAACGTGCGGACGCGGTTGGGGGCGTCGACGACGCCCGCGGCCAGGACCTCGCCGGGAATGGCCGCTTCCGAGCCAGCCAACCGAACCTGCCCCGCTCGCGCACTCTCCAGCGACGCCAGCGCAGGACGACCCCGAACGAACCGGCCCTTGCCCTGCTGAGAGTCGATCCAGCCTTGATCGCGAAGTACCCGCAAGGCCGCTACCACGGTTGGCCGGCTGACGCCGAACTCATCGATGAGCTGGTGTTCACTGGGCATCGCCGAGCCGGGCGCGTACTGGCCCGCTTCTATGCGCCGTTGAAGCTCTGTGACGAGCTGAGCGTACTTCGGCGGCACGGACTCAAGACTCATCTCGACCGTCCATCATCTGACAGGTTGTCTTACCAGGACTCTTGACTCTCAACCTACTGTCAACTCGCTACTAAGTCACGACTACCGGACGCCAGAAGGCCCAACTACGTCGCCAGGAACAGCCGACCCCCGCGCCTCAGCCATCCTGTCCGCGAGCTGCATGGGCGTCATCGCTTCGAGAAGCACCCACCGCGCATGGCAGGGCATCATGGCCCACCATCGGAAGGTGTGCTGTCCGAACCAGACCGATGCGCCCGGGAATCGGCGTTGCAGGGTGATGACTGCCGCCGTCTCGTTGTCGGGGGCGTCACCGGTCCACGGCCTCATGGCCGAGGCTCTGGACGGTGGGACGCACCCGACTCGCCCATGAACGCGATGATCCGTTCTACGGCGCCGTCCAGGTCCGTGACCGGGTGGAGGTTGTCGACCCGCCACCACGAGACCTGTCCCTTGCGGCGGTTCACCACGACGTAGCCGATGGCGTCCAGCGACGTCCCGCCTGGCCGGATGACTGTCAGTCCGGGAACCGCGTCACGCATCTGGACGCACAGGCCGCGCTTGACCAAGGCCCGGCACAGGTCAGTCAGCACCAGGAGTTCGGCGTTACGGGAGATAGAAGGATCCATCATCAGTCTCGCTTTCGTTGGAAGCAGAGCCGACGGCGCGGGGTCTGGCCCGCCCGTCCACATGCGTGATCAGTGGGGGCAAGGGGGGCGATCACGCAACGGACCTTCCTCGTCGCGCCGCCGGCTCTGCTGTTCAATCGCACTCGGCCAGCCCGCCAGGCCAGCCCAAGAGCGCTAGTCGAAGTGGTCGTCAGCCGAACCGTTGAGCTGTCCCGCTTGAGCGGTAACGAAGCGAGCGACCTGGGCCGCCGCGCCCGGCACGTCGTTGACCGGGTGCTTGCTGTCATCGCGTCGCCAGGTGAAGGTTCGCCCGGAGGCCCCGACGAAGACCCAGACGAACAGGCCGGGATTGGCGGTACTCACCAGCAGCCCCGGCATCCCCTCGTCCAGCCGGACGGCTAGGCCCAGACCGATGAGCGAGGCCCGAAGATCAGCCAGAAGCCGAAGCTCGAAGTCCCGCGCGTTCAAGACTCCGCACCGTCCTGCCGGTCAGACGCGCGCCCCGTGCCCAAGCAGTCAGGGCAGGCATCCCGACGACGCTCAGCCGGAACGCCCGCCACGTGCCCCGGAGCCAACGTCCGTCGCGCCACTCGCCGCTTGACCCCGCGGCCCCCGCAAGAGGTGCAATCGCTCACCATGACGACACAGTGCCAACGAGTCACGTTGCGTCACGAGGTCATGATCACCTCGTCTTGCGCGCCACCGTCTTGCAACTGTCTCGACTTTGTCTCGTCTTCGGTGCCGCCCCACCCCTAGCCTGATGAATGACGACCAGAGAGGACGGACGGTGTCTCCCCAACCGATCCTGTTGCAAGTCCTGATCCGGCAGCGCCGCCTACATCGGTACGGCATGTTCCAGGCCGCCTACAACGAGGCCGCCAAGAAGATCTCGCGCGAACTTGCCGGCACCGCACCCAGCCGCGCCCAGCTCCACCGCTGGACATCCGGCGAACTCAAACGCCTGCCCTACACCGATCACTGCCGTGTCTTAGAGGCGATGTTCCCCGAGTGGACGGCAGACGAGCTGTTCGCCCCCTGCCCGCCGCACATCCTGGCCGACGAGCCCGCCGCCTACGCCCCCAGCGACGAGCGTGCCGACCTTGAATCGACCGCTGACCGCGTAGGCCCCAACCCCTACGCCGACGTCACCGCCGTCTTCCCCACCCGCGCCGAGTTCTCGTTCGCACACCCGCCACACGCCCTGCTCGACGGCGCGACCAGCATCAGGGCCGCCGGCCTTTCCCTCAACATGCTGTGCCAGCAGTACCCCGACCAGCGCATCTACCGTCTCATCGAGGACGGCACCACACTGCAAGCGCTGTTCCTGGACCCCGAGGGCGAGGCCATCCGAGCCCGCGAACGCGAAGAGGGCTACACCGACAACCACCTGACGACCCTCACACGCCTGAACATCGAGGTCCTGACCCGCCTACGCAAGCGCCTGTCGCCCGAAGCCCAAGACCGATTGAGGGTCGCCGTCTACGACGAGACAATCCGGTTCAACATCATGCTCCTCAACAACCGGCTCTGCGTGATGCAGCCCTACCTACCGAGCGCCCGCGGAGTCGACTCGCCCACCTTCCTCGCCGAGCGCAACGCGACCGGCACCGGCCTGTATGAGACGTTCGAAGAGATCTTCAACGCGCTATGGGAACGAGGCCGCACCGTATGACCGACGCACCCGCCGCCCTACTACCCGTCGCCCTCAAAGCAGGCGAGATCGCCAGCGACCTAGTACGCACACGCGTCCCCGGCTTGCTCACCGCCAAGGGTGACCGCGACATGGCCAGCGAAGTCGACTACGCCGTAGAACGCGCCGTGCGCGACTACCTCAAAGAGCGAACGCCCGACATCGCCATACTCGGCGAAGAAGAGGGCATCAGCGGCGACACCACTAGCGAACTCATGTGGGCCATCGACCCGGTAGACGGCACCGCCAACTTCGTCCGCAACATCCCGCTCTGCGGTATCTCCATCGGCCTCATCGAACGAGGCCGCCCCACCGTAGGCGTCATCGATCTCCCGTTCCTAGGCGACCGCTACCACGCCGCCCAGCACACCGGCGCCTACCTCGGAGACCGCCGCATCCAAGCCAGCATGACCACCGACCTCAAAGACGCCATCGTCGCCATCGGCGACTACGCCGTAGGCGAGGGGGCCGAAGCCAAGAACCGCCAACGCATCGCCCTCACCGAACGCCTAGCCGCCAACGTCCAACGCGTCCGCATGCTCGGCTCAGTCGCCATCGACCTGGCATGGGTCGCCGAAGGGAAGCTAGACGCCAGCATCACCCTGTCCAACAAACCCTGGGACATGGCCGCCGGCGTCATCATCGCCCGCGAAGCCGGAGCCAAGGTAACTGACCAGCAGGGCACCGATCACACATTCAAATCCGCAGCTACCATTGCATGTAATCACCAACTCACACATGGAGTAATATCGTTCTTCAACGACATGTCAAACCCGCATATGTGAGCCGTAAAGAAATGCAATATTTCAAAGGCACCCGCGAAGCTGCACAAGCTTCGCCAAGCCTCCCTGACTTCGCAATCTAAGCTGGGTCGAGTGGCCGAGGCGAATGACCCACAATCTTTTCAAATTCTTCCGGATCACCCAGCTTCCTGATTAGGTATTTAACCCACGCTTCCGTATAGACGTGACGTCCGAATAGAATATTGTATCGACAGAACTGTTGTTTCGTTTGTTCGGGATACTCACTGCCTTCTGGTGGGCGGACGTCAAAGTGCTTCCAGGCCCTAGCATGGTCATTCACAGTGAACTTCCATCCAAGGCCATTCTGGATCTTGGCTACAACCTGCTTGGGAAGGAGTGAGCCGAGATCTTCGATGGGCACTTGCTTCTCACGAATTACGGTCTGCATTTTCTCCATCAAGCCGAGTTGATCCTTGTCAAGATCCTCCAGGCGAACGAAGCTCATGGCGACATCGGCCTCAGTCTTTGATCCAGTCTTTGGGACAAGGTAGATGCGGAAGTCATAACTTTGGTCGCTGCTTATATCGAACTCGACCGACGCATCGAAGTCCTGCACATAATCGAGCACAGTACGCGGAACGCGTTTCCGAACTTCTTTTATGGCGCTCACCGCATCATCGGTGATTGTGGAAACGAAGAGTGGGAATCGCAGGCAATCTGCCAGTGACTCACCTGCTCCGAAATTTTCGATGAGAGTGCGCTCATAGTTGAGCAAGAGAGCCTGGGTCTTTCCCGCAATCAATGTAGCTACGTCGCGCTCGTGGCGATGTTCAATTTTATTGCGAAGTCCGATGAAAAATTCAAGATTCACACGTCTGGGGTCACGCTCATCAAATTCTTCAGATGACATTTGATGTAGAGGCTTAGTGACCCAGTCACCATCTCTAGTGCGCTGACGCTGGCCACGGCTATTTCGGATGTAAAGATCTAGTCCATCGCGTTCATACCTAGCCTGTAGAAGCTTCAACCAGCCGATCGACATGTGGACGATTAATGCCTCTAGCTGTCGTTCCATCCCGGAACGGTTATAGAGATCGACTGCTAATAGAACTTCGTTCTTTGAATCCTGCAGTTGATGCCACCAGCGCGGTCGTGGAGCCATGGAGACCATCGTAGCTTCGCCTCATACGGACAGGCGACCATTTTCTACACAAGCGGTACTGGCAACCGGCTGCCGAATTGGGCTGTTTGGGATCAAGGGGCGGCGGCGCTCAGGCCGCTGCGCGGCCCCGCGCCAGGCCGCCCGGAGCATGCGGCGTGGGCGCCGGTCACCGGCCGGCCGCGCCTGCCCGCGCATCGCGAGTCCGCCGCGACGTCCGCCAGCCGCTGGCAGTCACCAGGGCGCGCCGCCGCCCGTCTCCGCACGTATCTGCCGCAGGACAGATTGCTTGAGCGAGCGTGACTCGGGGGCACGCTGCCCCCGAACCCCCTGCGGCCCGGAGCACTCGTCCGCGCGGGAACCTCTGTCACACCTTCTCGCCGTTCGCGCGGACGAGCACTCCGGCATGTCTCCCCAGGGTGGCGGCAACCGACTCTTCAAGAAAACCGCGGGGACCGGTCGTGCGTCTTAGCGGCGTGAGCGATATGGAGCAGCCGCCGGAGTACCGCCCAGTCAAGAACGCACACAGGGCGTTGGGCATGTGGTCGATGCGCCAAGCGTTGACGGTCGCCTTCTCGGGTGCTTCGGTCATGCTGGTCGCAGCGTGGTTCTTCGTGACGTGGCTCTTGGGTTCACCACCGCCAGCTCAGCCCAAGCCGCTGGACACCGCCGCACAGCTAGACCTGCTCAAGCTGGTGTTCGCCTTGGTCGCCGGAGCCGGGGCCCTCGTCGCCTTGGTCACCGCCTACCGCCGCCAACGCGTGGACGAGGTCGCTGCCGAACGAGCTGAACGTGCCCAGGAGCACGCCGAGCGAGTTGCCCGGGAAGCGGCCTACGACGCCACCGAGCGACGAGTCACTGAACTGTATGGCCAAGCCGTTGAGCAACTCGGTCACGACAAAGCCGCCGTTCGTCTCGGAGGTCTCTACTCCCTGGAACGCTTGGCCCAAGACCATGCCCAGCACCGACAAACCGTTGTTGACGTGGTCTGCGCCTACCTACGCATGCCCTTCCAACCCTCCCCACCCGACCAGGGAACCGAGGCCACGGCACCAGATCCTGCCGGCGATGCTGCCCGGCAGGAACTCCAGGTCCGCCTCGCTGCCCAACGCCTTTTGCACCGTCACCTCACCGTTGTCCCCGGTACGGAATTCCCCGGCACCTATTGGGATGACATGGTCATCGACCTCACCGAAGCCCACCTGATCGACTTCGAATTCTCGCGTTGTCGCCCCGGACAGGCCACATTCGCACGAGCCCGATTCAGCGGGGATGCCTGGTTCAAAGAGACCCACTTCACCCGCGATGCCTCCTTCAACGAGGCCCAGTTCACCAGCAACTGCTGGTTCAGTGAGGCCCAATTCAGCGCGCACACCTGGTTCCAGGCGGCCCAGTTCGCCGACGACACCTACTTTGACAGGGTTCAATTCAATGGGGCCACCTTCTTTGACGATGCCCAGTTCTACGGGGTCACCATGTTCGGCGAGACCCGGTTCGGCGGCGATGTCCGGTTCACCGATGCCCAGTTCAGCGCCATCGCCTTCTTCGAGAAGGTCCAGTTCAGCGGGTCCGCTTGGTTCACTCGGGTCCAGTTCAGCAGGGGAGCATCGTTCGACGAGGTCCAGTCCAGCCGGCGCGCTTGGTTCACCAAGGTCCAGTTCAGCGGGCGTGCCTCGTTCGACGGGGCTCGGTTCAGCGGCGACACCACCTTCGACGACGCTCAGTTCAGCGACGAGGCCAGGTTCGACCGGGCACAGTTCAGCGGCGACGCCTCGTTCAACAAGGCTCGGTTCCGCCTGAGCTTCCCCCGGTTCCACGGACACCTCATCTGAGTTGACCTTGATCAACTTGGGAAAGAAGTGTCTCGTGCCACCACCTCACCCGCCCGAGTT